>JASGDX010000074.1:0-3714 GCA_047606985.1 Leucobacter sp.
AACGGATCCCGCGGTCGAGTTCGTCCGGATCGGCGACGGCCGATCCCGATCCGGACGAACTCGACCGCGGGATCCGTTCACCGCACCCTGTGCGGTCCCTCAGGCAATGATAGTGGGCAGCAGAAGGGCCCGGATCGATGCACGATCCGGGCCCTCTCGGCGTGCTAGGCGCCGACCTTGCTGCGGGCGAAGCCGGTGACGACGATGCCGGCGGCCTCGGCCACCTTCTTGACCTCGCGCTTGCCGGCGTCGAGCGCGTGCACCTGCTCGTTCAGGGCGACCTGCTTGAAGAACGCGGTGAGGCGGCCCTCGACGATCTTCGGCAGGGCGGCCTCGGGCTTGCCCTCGTTCTTCGAGATCTCGGTGACGAGCGCGCGTTCCTTCTCCACGTCGGCCTCGGGCACGTCCTCGCGGTTCAGGTACAGCGGATCGGCGAACGAGATGTGACGGGCGATGCTGAGCGCCGTGTCGGCGTCGTCGCCCTCGTAGCCGACGACCACGCCGATCTGCGGGGGCAGATCCTTCGAGGTCTGGTGCAGGTAGACGGCGGTGGCGGGGGCCTCGACGCGCGAGACCTTGCGCAGCTCGATGCGCTCGCCGATGACGGCGGCCTCATCGGTGATCGCATCGGCGACGGTCTTGCCGTCTGCCGGGGCGGCCAGCGCCTCCTCCGCGTTCTTCGCACCGGCCGCGACGATCGCGTCGAGCACGCGGTCGGCCAGGGCGATGAACTTGTCGTTCTTCGCGACGAAGTCGGTCTCGCAGACGAGCTCGATCATCGTCGCGGCGCCCTCGCTCTGCTTGACCGCGACGAGGCCCTCGCTCGCCTCGCGGTCGCCGCGCTTCGCGACGCCCTTGAGACCCTTGAGGCGCAGGATCTCGATGGCCTTCTCGATGTCGCCATCGGCCTCGACGAGCGCGTTCTTGCTGTCGACCATGCCGGCACCGAGGCGCTCGCGCAGTTCCTTCACAGCGGCCATGCTGACTGCAGCCATTGTGTGACTCCTTCTGTGTCATCCGGATCCGGTGCGGGCCGCGGGTTGCGCGGTCGGCACCGGATCCTTGATTTCGGTCTGTGTCTTGCGGGTGACGGGGCGGAGGCCGCCGTCCACGGATGAACCGCGGGTTACTCGGCGGCGGGAGCCTCGGCAGCCGGGGTCTCCTCGGCGGCCGGGGCCTCCTCCGCTGCGGGAGCCTCTGCGGCCTCGGCCGCGGGCTCCTCGGTCTTCTGCTCGGCGTTCAGCAGCTCGACCTCCCACTCGGCGAGGGGCTCTGCGGCGGCCTCGGAGCCCTCGGAGGGCTTCTGGTGGCGCTCCATCAGGCCCTCGGCTGCGGCGTCGGCGATCACACGGGTGAGCAGCGCGACCGAGCGGATCGCGTCGTCGTTGCCCGGGATCGGGTAGGTGACCTCGTCGGGATCGCAGTTGGTGTCGAGGATCGCGATCACCGGGATCCCGAGCTTCTTCGCCTCGTCGATCGCGAGGTGCTCCTTCTTCGTGTCGACCACCCAGATGGCCGAGGGGGTCTTGCTCATGTTGCGGATGCCGCCGAGCGACTTCTGCAGCTTCTCGAGCTCGCGCTTCTTGAGCAGCAGCTCCTTCTTGGTGAAGCCGCTCGTGGTGCCCTCGAAGTCGAGCTGCTCGAGCTCCTTCATGCGCTCGAGGCGACCGGTGACGGTCTGGAAGTTGGTGAGCAGGCCGCCGAGCCAGCGCTGGTTGACGTAGGGCTGGTTGACGCGGGTCGCCTGCTCGGCGATGGCTTCCTGGGCCTGCTTCTTGGTGCCGACGAAGAGGATGTTGCCGCCGCGGGCGACGGTGTTCTTGACGAACTCGTACGCAGCGTCGATGTAGCCGAGCGACTGCTGCAGGTCGATGATGTAGATGCCCGAGCGCTCGGTGAAGATGAAGCGCTTCATCTTCGGGTTCCAGCGGCGGGTCTGGTGTCCGAAGTGGACGCCGCTGTCGAGCAGCTGGCGCATGGTGACGACGGCCATTGCCGTTCTCCTGTTCTGCGCGCCCGTGAGGACGCGCGCTTGCGGTTGACATCGGTCGCGATCGCGACCAGATCCTGGTGCCCTCGGATCCGCCGCCCCGTTCCGCGCCGATCCGCGGCCTCGGAAGGCCTCGGATCCCGGCGGACGGGGACCGGTGGCGGTGCGCCGATGAGCGGGCACGCGAAGTCACCCCTTGCGAGGTGCACCCACCAGCATAGCATCCCGGGCGCGTCCGGAGCGTCCGCGGCGACCCGCGGAGACTCGCTGAGACCCGCTGAGACCCGCGGCGGTCTTCGCTCACACCGCGCATTCTCGGGTCAGTCCGGCATGAGCTCTCCACATTCGGCGATCCCAGCCCCCACGACGCCCGCCCAGAGGTCAGGATGGGCGGCCAGGAGGCAGACATGGACCCCACAGCAGCACACAACCGATCGCTGGGAGCGCGCGGCGAGCGGATCGCGGCGGCGTATCTCGAGGAGCACGGATACCGCATCGTCGGGCGCAACTGGCGCACCAGGCACGGCGAGCTCGACCTGGTCGCGCACGACGACGGCACGCTCGTCGCGATCGAGGTGAAGACCCGCAGCGGAGCCGGCTACGGCCATCCGCTCGAGGCGATCACCCTCCGCAAGGCGGCCAGGCTGCGCCGGCTGCTGCTCGACTGGGCGAGGGCGCACGACTCGCGCGCCCTCGGCCTGCGCGTCGACGCGATCGGCATCACCGTGTACCCCGACGAGGATCCGCGCATCGAGCACCTCAGAGGCATCTCGTGAGCGCGCCGGTCTGCCGGGCGGCCTCGATCGCGCTCACCGGACTCGAGGGCACAGCGGTGATGGTGGAGGCGGCGGTCTCGCAGCAACTGCCCGGCATGGCGATCATCGGCCTCCCCGACACCGCTCTGGCCGAGGCGAAGCTCCGGGTGCGCACCGCCACCGCCCACCTCGGGCTCCCGCTCTCCGACCGCTTCCTGACGATCAATCTGAGCCCGGCCTCCCTGCCGAAGCACGGCTCGGGCTTCGACCTGGCCATCGCGCTCGCAGCCCTGGCCGCGTCGAAGCGCCTCCCGGCCGATCGACTGCCCGGCGTCGCGCACCTCGGCGAGCTCGGCCTCGACGGCGAGCTGCGCCGGCCGGCCGGGCTGCTCTCCGCGGTGCTCGCGGCCAGATCCCTCGGCTTCGAGCGGGTCATGGTGCCCGCGAGCTGCGCCGCCGAGGCATCGCTCGTGCCCGGTGTCGAGGCGATCGCGGTGCCCGACCTCGCGAGGGCGGTCGCCTGGCATCGCGGAGAGCTCGAGGATCCGGCGGTCCGACCGGGGCCGGCGGATCGCACGGCCCTCCAGGGAGAGGCCGGGCGAGGGGATCCGGCGTCGCGGCCGGTTCGGGATCCCGCCGCCTCGGCCGCCGACGCGTCCAGCGCAGAGCCTCGGCTCGACATGTCCGACGTGGTCGGGCAGCCGGAGGCGGTGGAGGCTCTCGTCGTCGCTGCGGCGGGCCGGCACCACCTCTCGCTCATCGGCCCGCCCGGGGCTGGAAAGACGCTGCTCGTCTCGCGGTTGCCCTCGATCCTGCCCGATCTGACCCCGGACGAGTCGCTCACGGCGAGCAGCATCGCGGCGCTCGGCGGAGCGCCGCTCACGCACCTGATCCGGAGGCCGCCGCTGGAAGCCCCGCACCATACGGCATCCGCGGTGTCCATCATCGGCGGGGGCGATCACGGCGGAG
>JASGDX010000075.1:0-13404 GCA_047606985.1 Leucobacter sp.
ACCCCTGGAGGTCCCGTGGACGTCGTCATCGTTCCCGACGCCGATGCCGTCGCCGAGCACGCGGCCGAGCTGATCGCCGACGCGGTGCGCTCGCGGGAGAACGCGGTGCTGGGTGTGGCGACCGGATCCTCGCCACTCGGCACCTACGCGGCGCTCGCCGAGCGGGTGCGCGACGGCCGGCTCGACCTCGCCGGCGTCAGCGCATTCGCGCTCGACGAGTACGTCGGCCTGGATCCGCGGCACCCCGAGAGCTACCACTCCGTGATCCGCCGCACCGTCACCGAGCCGCTCGGGCTCGATCCCGAGCGCGTGCACGTGCCCGACGGGGCCGCGACCGACCTCGAGGCCGCCTGCATCGACTACGAGCGGCGCATCGCGGAAGCCGGCGGCGTCGACCTGCAGCTGCTCGGCATCGGGGCGAACGGGCACATCGGCTTCAACGAGCCCACCTCGTCGTTCTCCTCGCGCACCCGCATCAAGACGCTCGCGCCGCGCACCCGCGCCGACAACGCGCGGTTCTTCGGCTCCGCCGACGAGGTGCCGATCCACTGCGTCACGCAGGGGCTCGGCACGATCCTCGACGCCCGCGAGCTGCTGCTCGTGGCGCAGGGCGAGGACAAGGCAGAGGCCGTGGCGCGCATGATCGAGGGGCCGCTCGCCAGCATGTGCCCGGCCAGCGCGCTGCAACTGCACCAGCGGGTCACGGTGGTGATCGACCGCGCGGCCGCGTCGCGGCTGGCGCTCACGGCATACTACGAGCACGTGCAGCGGCATCAGCCGCGGCCGAGGGTCTCGGCCTGAGGGGCTCGCGACCGGGGTGCGGGATCGGCGCGGCGACGCGGATCCCGCACCGCTTTCGGCCAGATCCCGAGCTCTTCGCGCGCGATCCCGCACCGCTTTCGACCAGATCCCGAGCTCTTCGCGCGCGATCCCGAACCCGAGCGGCCCGATCGCCGCTCGATCCGCAGCAACCCGCTCAGCCCCCCTGCGGGATATATCTCGATGTCGAGACAAACCTGTGATCTCGGCTAGACTGGGTGGCGGCCCGAACGGGCCCTGCACCCATGGATCGGCGCAACGGCCGCCGTCCTGAGAGAAGCAGCGCGCGGCGTCCACCGTGCTGCGCGCCACCCGAGCTCACACATCACGACACTGGGAGAAGCGTTGGCGAAGATCAAGGTTGAGGGCACGGTCGTCGAACTCGACGGCGACGAGATGACCCGCATCATCTGGCAGTTCATCAAGGACCGCCTCATCCACCCGTACCTCGACCTCACGCTCGAGTACTACGACCTCGGCATGGAGCACCGCGACGCGACCGACGATCAGGTGACGATCGACGCCGCGCACGCCATCCAGAAGCACGGCGTCGGCGTGAAGTGCGCCACCATCACCCCCGACGAGGCGCGCGTCGAGGAGTTCGGCCTGAAGAAGATGTGGAAGAGCCCCAACGGCACCATCCGCAACATCCTCGGCGGCGTCGTCTTCCGCGAGCCCATCATCATCTCCAACATCCCCCGCCTCGTGCCCGGCTGGAACAAGCCGATCATCATCGGCCGTCACGCCCACGGCGACCAGTACAAGGCCACCGACTTCAAGGCCGGCGCAGGCAAGGTCACCATCACCTACGAGCCCGCCGACGGCTCGGAGCCGCAGCAGTTCGAGGTCGTCACCCTGCCCGAGGGCGGCGGCGTGATCCAGGGCCAGTACAACTTCAACGACTCGATCCGCGACTTCGCGCGCGCCTCGTTCAAGTACGGCCTGTCGCGCAACTACCCCGTCTACCTCTCCACGAAGAACACGATCCTCAAGGCCTACGACGGCCAGTTCAAGGACATCTTCCAGGAGGTCTTCGACGCCGAGTTCAAGGCCGAGTTCGACGAGCGCGGCCTCACCTACGAGCACCGCCTCATCGACGACATGGTCGCCTCGGCCATGAAGTGGGAGGGCGGCTACGTCTGGGCCTGCAAGAACTACGACGGCGACGTGCAGAGCGACACCGTGGCGCAGGGCTTCGGCTCGCTCGGCCTCATGACCTCCGTGCTCATGACGCCCGACGGCAAGACCGTCGAGGCCGAGGCCGCCCACGGCACCGTGACCCGTCACTACCGCCAGCACCAGCAGGGCAAGCCCACCTCGACCAACCCGATCGCCTCGATCTTCGCCTGGACGCGCGGCCTCGCGCACCGCGGCAAGCTCGACGAGAACCAGGAGCTGATCGACTTCGCGAACACCCTGGAGGACGTGGTCATCAAGACCGTCGAGTCGGGCAAGATGACCAAGGATCTCGCGCTGCTGGTCGGCCCGGATCAGGGCTACCAGACCACGGAGGAGTTCCTCGCCTCGATCGATGAGAATCTGCAGGCCCGGCTGGGCTAGCCGTTCGTTCGGCTCGGGTGCTCCGCGCGCTCGCATGCGATTGCGGGATCACGGGGTCGGCGCTGCGCGCCGGCCCCTTTCGCGTGCGTCCGGGTGTTGCGCCTGAGCCTCGCGCGGGATCCCGCACTATCCTGAGCCCAGATCCGCCCGCGAGGACAGCTCGGGAACAGCACATGCACGCGACCGACCAGCGCCGATCCCGCGCGCGACACGCGCCGCCCGCATCGGAGCGGGCGCCGACCGCGAGAGGAGTTCGGAGCAGATGAGCAGGAGCGATGAGGCCCCCGACCGGCTGACGGTTCCGGGGCGGCGCCGATCCGAGCTGGGGCTGGAGGGACCGCCGACCCTCGACACCTGGCAGGATCCCGTGGTCAACCGCTGGACCTTCCGGCACTTCGGCGAGATCGTGCCCACCGCGGTCGTCTCGCGGGTCCCCGAGGCCGAGCGCGTCGCGCCGGCCGGGCTCGGCGGGGCGGCCGAGGTGCCGCGCCTGCTCGAGCGCCTCGAGGCCACCTGCACCGACGCGCTCCTCGTGCAGCGCGGCGACGAGGTGCTCGCCGAGTGGTACGCGCCCGGCTTCGGCCCCGAGCAGCCGCACCTGCTCATGAGCGTCTCGAAGTCGCTGCTCGCGATCGTCTTCGGCTCGATCGTCGATGACGGCCTCGTCGATCCGGCTGCAGAGATCGGGGACTGCGTGCCGGAGCTCGCCGGGAGCGCCTTCGGCGACGTGACGGTGCAGCAGGCGCTCGACATGCTCGTGTCGGTGGAGTACTCGGAGGACTACGCCGATCCCGCCTCGGAGGTGCAGGCGCACGACCGGGCCGCGGGATTCCGGCAGCCCTCCGGGGAGGGTCCGCGCGACGTCTACGAGTTCCTCGTCGGGCTGAGGCCCCGCGGGCCCCACGGCGAGGTCTTCCAGTACTGCTCGGCGGTGACCGATGCGCTGGCCTGGGTCGCCGAGAGCGCCACCGGGCAGCGCTACGCCGAGCTGCTGTCCGACCGCCTCTGGTCGCGCCTCGGCTGCAGGCACGACGCCCGCATCGGGGTGGATCGCGGCGGCTTCGCGTTCGCCAACGGCGGCGTGGAATGCACCGCGCGGGATCTCGCGCGGGTCGGCCTGTTGATGCTCGGCGGCGGGGAGATCGAGGAGCGGCGCGTGGTCTCCGAGGCGTGGGTCGCGCAGACGATGGCGGGCGGATCGCCCGAGCACACGGCGCGCTCGCCCAAGCGGGCGGTGTTCCCGAGCTTCACCTACCGCAACCAGTGGTGGTCGCTGGGCGACGGCAGCGGCGTCGTCCACGCCGTCGGCATCCACGGGCAGTACCTCTGGCTCGACCCGGCGAGCGACACGGTCATCGTGAAGTTCTCGTCGGCCCCCGAAGCCGTCGATTACGAGAACACGCGCGTCACCGCCGAGCTGTTCGCGGATCTCATCGCAGCGGTCTGAGCTGGGATACCGCGGGATCCGCCGGCCCGGGGGTCCGGGCACCCGGGTGGCGCCGATCCCGCCCTACAGGAGATCCCGAGCTGCATCCGGCGCCGCCCGACCGGCGGGTCAGCCGCGGGTGGTCGACTCCCGAACGTGCAGCACCGCGTCGGGCGCGCGGAACGGGGTCTCGACCGGATTCCCCTCGATGAGGCGGACGGCGGCCTCGACCGCCCGCTGGGCGATGCCCTCGGGCTGCGGGTCGAAGGCGGTGACCGTGGGGCGGAGGGTCTGGTTCTGCAGCGATCCCGATCCGGCAGCGATGAGGAGATCGCCCGGCACCGCGATGCCGCGCGCGATGGCGGCGCGCGCGAGCCCCGAAGCCTGTCGGCCCATGAGGCAGTAGATCGCGTCGGGCGGGTCGGGGGAGCCGGCCCCGAAGAAGTGCTCGATCGCGATCTCGCCCGCCTGCTCGCCCTCGGCCTCGGGGATCGCGATGCAGAGGGGGTCCTGGCCGGCCCTCTCGCACCACTCGAGGTAGGCCGTGTGCGAGTCGAGGTTCCATGCGTTCTGGTCGGTGCCGGTCACGAGCCCGATGCGCGTGCCTCCCGACTCGATCAGGTGCTCGATCATGCGGCCGGTCAGCTCGTCGGCCAGCGAGTTCATGGTGACGAACTCGTCCCGGCGGGCGGGGTCGGCGCCGACCGCGACGACGGGGATGCGCTCCCGGGCGAGATAGGTCAGCACAGTGTCGTCCTCGTAGGGCTCGACGACGACGTAGGCGTCGGCGGCGAGGGCGCTGACCGGGGAGTCGCTGCGACTCGGGTCGCCGACGATCATGAGGCTGTAGCCGTACTCCATGGCGGTGAGCGAGGCGAATCCCGCGACGCGCAGGAAGTAGTCGACGCCGGGCGGGAGGAAGGAGCCGAGCGCATCCAATGGGCGGATCGCGAGGGCGATGAGGCCCATGCGCCGGTTGCGCAGACCGCGCGCCATGGCGCTCGGCCGGTACCCGATGCGGTCGGCGACCTCGCGGATCCGCTCCTCGGTCTCCCGTCGCACGACGCCCTTCCCGTTGAGGGCGTGGGAGACGGTCGTCGGGGAGACCCCGGCGGCCTGGGCCACGTCCTTGATCGTCGGTCGAGCGGGTCGTTGCACGGGTACCACACTAGCCCGTCGGGCCCCGCGACGAGCGGTGCCGAGGAGCGGGATGCTGCGCGGGATCAGCGGAAGGCGAACGCGCTCCGAATCTTTTCCGGCGTGAGCAGGGGATGAAATAGAACTGTAACCAAAACGGTTTGTTTCAAACGATTCGCGTTGTTACGATCGCTCTCGGGTCTTCCGTACTGCCGGCATGAGCCGCGAGCCGGAGATTCAACGACGAGTCGAATGGAGAACGACGTGAAGAGAACCTTGACGCGGACCTCGGTAGCCTTGATCGCCATCGCCGGCCTCGCGCTCGCCGGCTGCGCATCTGGAAGCCGCGGAGGCGGAAGCAGCAGTGGCGGGGAGAGCGGCGACGAGAGCGAGCTGCTGACCACGACGACCGCACCCGCGGGCGAGATCGATTACGCGAACTGGAATCTGCCCTACGGCGAGCCAGCCAGCATCGATCCCATCAAAGGCTTCAACTACCCCGAGAACGAGGTCACCGCCAACCTCTGCGACACCCTCGTGCAGATGCAGCCCGACCTCAGCCTCGCGCCGAATCTCGCCACCGAATGGGAAGAGGTCGACACCCAGACCTACGTCTTCACCATCCGCGACGACGTGAAGTTCTGGGACGGGTCCGCGATGACCCTCGACGATGTCGTCTACTCCGTGAAGCGCAACCTCGACCCCGAGGAGGGCAGCTACTGGGCCGGTACCGCGGCCAACATCGAGTCGGTCGAGAAGTCCGGCGACTGGGAGATGACGATCAAGCTGAAGACCCCCGACGCCACCTTCGTCGAACTGCTCGACACGCCGATCGGCGCCGTCGTGCAGGAGAAGCAGCGCAAGGAAGCCGGTCAGGACTTCGGCAACCCCGGCGCCGGCGTGATGTGCACCGGGCCGTTCAAGGTCAAGGAGTGGAAGCAGGGCCAGTCGATCCTGCTCGAGCGCAACGACGACTACTGGAACGCCGATCGCAAGGCGAAGGCCAAGGAGTTCGAGATCGACTTCGTCGTCGATCCCACCGCGATCGGCAACAGCCTCGGCGCCGGTGAGATCCTCGGCGGCTACGACGTGCCGCTCCCCGCGCTGTCGCAGCTCTCGAGCAGCACCTCCGGCAAGCTCTACTCGGGCAAGGGCATGCAGCTGATGGGCATCATCTCCCAGGGCGACGGTCCGTTCTCCGACCCCATCGTGCGTCAGGCCATCACCCGGGCGACCGACCGCCAGGCCATCGCCGACACGGTCTACGAGGGCACCGCGGTTCCCGCTCGCTCCATCGTGCCCGAACTCAACTGGGAGTCCACGCCCGAGGTCGAGTCGCTGCGCGAGGAGAAGCTGCCCGACCTGAGCTACGACATCGAGGCGGCCAAGAAGCTGCTCGAGAAGTCCGATGCCGACCTCTCGAAGACCATCAAGATCGCCTACCCGAGCGAGCGCTCGTTCTACGCCGACATCATCAACGAGCTGGCCAACGGCGCCAAGGAGCTCGGCCTCACGCTCGAGCCGGCCGGTGTGCCGAGCGCCCAGTTCGGCGCCTTCTTCACCGATCCCGAGGCGCGCAAGGGCTACGACGGCTTCGTGACGATCAACTACCCCTACAGCCCGTCGCCGATCAACTACATCGCCGGCATCGCCGGCACCGGCGGAGACCAGAACTTCAACGGGTTCAGTGATCCGACGGTCGACGCCGCGATCGAGGCGGCGAAGAACGAGTCGGATCCGGACAAGCGCGCCGAGCTCTCGGTCGATGCCGAGGCGCTCATGATGGAGCAGATGCCCTGGGTTCCGGTGGTGCAGCTCAACGTCCGGCTGTTCATGGACAGCAAGATCACCGGTGCGCCGGCGTCGTTCGTCTACCTGAACTACCCCTGGGCTGCGGACATCGGTTCCGCCGAGTAGCAGCCTGACGGAATAACGGGAAGGGATCGCCCATGGCCTATCTCTTGAGACGGCTCGGTGCACTCGTCATCGTGCTCATCGTGTCCAGCTTCATCGTCTTCTCGGGGATGTATCTCGCCCCGGGCAGCCCGGAGCAGTTCCTCGTGCAGGGGCGCACGGTGACCCCGGAGGTGCTCGCATCGATTCGTGCGCAGTACGGCCTGGACGATCCCTTCCTCGTCCGCTACTGGACCTGGCTGGTGGACGCCCTGCAGGGCGACCTCGGCCGGTCTCTGGTCAGCCAGCAGGATGTCGGCACGCTCGTCGGCTCGCGCCTGCCGACCACGCTGTGGCTGGTGCTGTACGCGGCGATCCTCATCGCGATCCTCGGCATCGGCCTCGGCGTGCTGGCTGCCACGCGCAGCGGCGTGTTCGAGAAGTTCGTGGTGCTCGGCTCCAACCTCGGATTCGCGGTGCCGACGTTCTTCGCGGCGGTGCTGCTGATGTCGATCTTCGGATCCGGGCTCGGGTGGTTCCCGGTGTCCGGATCCGGATCCGGATTCGGGGACCGGATATGGCACCTCACGATGCCGGCCCTCGCGCTCTCGTTCCCGGCCATCGCCATCGTCGCGCGCATCACCCGCACGGCCATGCGCGAGGAGCAGGGATCGGAGCACGTGGAGATGGCGAACGCCCGCGGCGTGCCCTCCCGCATCGTGCTGTGGCGGCACACGATCCGCAACTCGTTGCTGCCCGTCACCACCGTCTACGGCACCAACGTCGCGGCGCTGCTCGCCGGCGCGTTCGTCATCGAGTACGCCTTCACCCTCGACGGCATCGGTTCGCTGCTCGTGAACTCGGTGCAGAAGAAGGACTTCGCGGTCGTGCAGGCGATCGCCCTCATCATGGTGCTGGCCTTCGGCCTCATCAATCTCGTCGTCGATCTGTTCTACGCGGTGATCGATCCCCGTGTCCGTCTCGGGAAGGGAGCCGCGCGATGAGCCCCGACATCGACGACCGCCAGGTCGGAGACGCCAAGACCCCGGCCGAGAGCACCGTCTCCGTGCAGCTGCGCAAACAGCGCGACTTCGCCCCGATCTCTGGATGGGGCGCGATCCGCCGCCGCCTCGGCGCGATCGGCATCATCAGCGCGATCGTCATCGCGATCGTGGTGCTGATGGCGCTGCTCGCCCCGCTGATCGCCCCGTACGATCCCTATGAGGGCAGCGTCACCGCGCGCCACGAGGCGTGGAGCCTCGCCCACCTCATGGGCACGGACCAGTCCGGCCGCGACATCTTCTCGCGCATCATCTGGGGCGCCCGCACCAGCCTCATCGGGCCGGTGATCGTGATCATCGGCACCGCGCTCTTCGGCTCGATCCTCGCCCTCACCGCGGTGTGGTTCGGCGGCAAGGTCGACGCCTTCATCGGTCGCGTGCTCGACATCCTGTTCGCGTTCCCCAACATGCTGCTCGCCATCCTGGCTGTGGCCATCTTCGGGCCGTCGATGGTCACGGCGTCGATCGCCCTCGCGATCGGCTACACGCCCTACACCGCGCGCGTCGTCAGGTCGGTCGCGCTGCGCGAGCGCAACCTGCCCTACGTCACCTCCGCGCAGCTGCAGGGCATCTCCGGCCTCGTGATCACGCTGCGGCACATCCTGCCCAATGTGCGCACGCAGATCTTCACCGGCATGACCATCAACTTCGGCAACGCGATGATCGACCTCGCGGCGCTGTCGTTCCTCGGACTCGGGGTGCAGCCGCCCACCCCCGACTGGGGCCTCATGGTCTCCAACGGCCAGGCGTCGCTGCAGCAGGGCTTCTGGGAGCAGAGCGTCTTCGCGGGCCTCGCGATCGTCATCACCGTCGCGGCCTTCGGCTTCGTCGGCGAGCAGCTCGGCGGACGCCGCACCGTAGGGAGGACCCGCTGATGCTGCAGATCGAGAACCTCGTGCTCGCGGTCACCGATCCGATGACCGACGTCGAGACCGTGATCCTGCGCGGCAACTCCTTCGAGCTCGGCCAGGGCGAGGCCCTCGGCCTCGTGGGCGAGTCGGGATCGGGCAAGTCGATGACTCTCAGGTGCATCCTCGGGATCGAGCCGGCCGGGGCCCGCGTCGAGGGGTCGATCGAGCTCGACGGCACCGACCTGCTCTCGGCCCGCGGCGAGACCCTGCGCAAGATCCGCGCCGAGGACCTCGCGCTCATCGCGCAGAACCCGCACGGAGCGCTGAACCCGGTGCTGCCCGTCGGCCGCTTCCTCGTCGAGGGCATGGCCGACGCCCGCAGCATGCCGAAGGCGGAGGCCCAGAAGCGCGCCGCCGAGCTGCTGCTCGAGGTCGGCATCACCGACACCGAGCGCGTGCTGAACTCCTATCCGCACCAGCTGTCGGGCGGCATGCTGCAGCGCGTCGTCATCGCCGGCGCCATCTCCGGAGAGCCGAAGCTGCTGCTCGCGGACGAGCCGACCACGGCCCTCGACGTCACCACGCAGGCCGAGGTGGTCGCGATCCTCGACGAGATGCGGCGCGAGCACGGCTTGTCGATGATCTTCGTGACGCACGACCTCGACCTCGCGGCCGCCGTCTGCGACCGCCTCGCGGTGATGAAGGACGGCGAGATCCTCGAGGTCGGCACACCGGAGGAGATCCGGGATCACCCCAAGACCGAGTACACGAAGGCGCTCATGGAGGCCAGGCCGATGCTCTACCCGGCCGGGCACGAGCAGCCGCCCGCCGCCGGGCTGACGCAGGAAGAGGGGGCCGAGCGATGAGCCAGACACCCATCGTCGAGGTCGAGCATCTGAACCGCACGTTTCACCTCGGGCGAGGAGCGAGCGTGCACGCGCTCGATGACGTGACCTGCGAGCTGCGGGCGGGCACCTGCCTCGCGATCGTGGGGGAGTCGGGATCGGGCAAGTCGACCCTCGCCCGCGTGGTCGTCGGCCTCGAGACCGCCGACTCGGGCGTCGTGCGCATCGCGGGCGACGAGGTGAAGCCCACCACGTCGCGGAGCCGCCTGCGCGAGCGCGCGAGGCTGGTGCAGATGGTGTTCCAGGATCCGCAGGGGTCGCTCAACCGCTCCCTGCCGGTCGGCGCCACGATCGACGAGATGCTGCGCGCCCACCAGCCGGGCCTCGGCAAGGCCGAGCGGCGCAAGCGCGTGCTCGAGCTGTTCGATGAGGTCGGCCTCACGCAGCGGCACGCCGACGCGAAGCCTGCGGCGCTCTCCGGCGGCCAGAAGCAGCGCGTCGCGATCGCGCGGGCGCTCGCCGCCGAGCCGAAGATCGTGGTGCTCGACGAGGCCGTCTCGGCCCTCGACGTCTCGGTGCAGGCCCAGGTGCTCGAGCTGCTGAAGCGCCTGCGCGCCGAGCACGGCCTGTCGTACCTCTTCATCACCCACGATCTCTCGGTGGTGCGCGATATCGCCGACGACGTGGTCGTGATGCGGCAGGGGCGCATCATCGAGCGCGGCACCGTCGAGGACGTGCTCGACCGGCCGCAGGATCCCTACACGAAGCTGCTCATCGCCTCCGCGCCGCGTCCCGGCTGGAAGCCGCGCCGCGGTCTGCGCGACGCGCTCATGGGAGAAGCATGAACGGATCGCCGGCCCGCCTGCACATCGACGTCTCGGGGGCGACGCCCCGCGAGCTCGGCCTGAGCCGGGGGTCGGCGCTGCGCGCCACCCTCGCCGCCGCCTACGCGAGGTACGCCGAGCTGTTCCGAGTGCTCGGCGTCGACGAGGCGGCAGAGCGGGAGGGAGCCGAGCGCGTGCTCGCGGCGCTCCGCCGGTGGCGGCCGGAGCTGATCGAGGAGTTCGAGGGCATCGCCGAGGGCGCGGGCGTCGAGCTCGCGCACGTGGTCGCGCTCAACGCGCGCACCGAGATCATCGCGCTCGGCGGACTCCCCTCGAGCGAGTGCTCCACGCTCACCGCCCGCATCGGCGGGCACCGGATCGGCGTGCAGACCTGGGACTGGCACATCGAGCTCGATCCCTTCTGGCACACGCACACCGTCACCGGGCCCGGGCTGCGCTACACCGGCCTCACCGAGCAGGGCATCGTCTCGAAGATCGGCGTGAACGAGGCCGGCCTCGCGCTGCACTTCAACATCCTCGGGCACCGCGAGGACGGCCCGGACGGCGTTCCCATGCACGTGCTCTCGGGCATCGTGCTGGCCGAGTGCCGCACGATCGACGAGGCGATCGCGCTGATCCGCGAGGCGCCGATCGGGTCGTCGTCGGCGTTCACGATGCTCGACGCGCACCGGGCGGTGTCGGTCGAGATGAGTCCGGCGGGCGTGTTCGTGATCGAGGAGGTCGCGGGATCGGTGCAGCGCACCAACCACTTCCAGCACGAGGCCCCGCTTGCGCAGCAGAAGAGCGAGATCTACGAGCCCGACTCGTCCGCGCGCCTCGAGCTCGTGCGCGCCCGGCTGGCCGAGGGGCCGCCGGGCGCGACCGACGAACTGGTGCGGGTGCTGCTCACCGAGGAGGGCGAGCCGCCGCTGACCTGTCGCGCCGACCTGTCGAAGGGCTACGGGGAGCGCTGGGCCACCCTCGCGACCGTGGTCACCGACCCCGACGCGCGCACGATCCGCATCCTCGACGGGATGCCGACCGACGCCGAGACCGGGGAGTGGCGGGTGCTCACGGCGTAGCGGGATCCCGGGTCTCAGCCTGAGCCGGGGAGGCTCTCGGCAAGTGGGAGTCGCGACACGCCGCTTCGACGTGAGGGAGACGGCGTGTTGCGACTCCCACTTCGTGTCAGGGGTGCGGAAACGAGGTGCGGAGCCGCCAGAGGGGGCGGTCTCGGCTGGGTGGGTTCGGGATCGCCGATCCCGAACCGCACCTCAGCCCGCCAGCAGCTCGCGCACCCGCGGCATCACCTCGGTCGCGTAGAGCTCGATGCTCGCGCACAACTGCTCGTGCGGCATGGTGCCGTTCGCGTACTTGAGGTCGAAGCGGTCGGCGCCCAGGGCGCGCACGGTCGCGGCGATGCGCTGCGCAACGGTCTCGGGGGATCCGACGTACAGCGATCCCGCGTCCGCCTCCCGGTCGAACTCGGCGCGCGTGGTGCGCGGCCACCCCCGCCCGGCTAGTGCGAGCGGCTCGAGGCGAGGAAGCCCACGGCGGCGCCCGCGATCCCGAGCAGCGCCGGCCACAGCCAGAAGGCACCGAGCGCGAGCAGTGCGGCCACCGCGGCCGCGAGCAGGAGCAGTTCGAAGAGCGCCTGCGCGAAGCGGTCGACGTGCAGCACGGGGCGCGGCGACAGGAACAGCGCCCACAGCAGCACCGAGAGCACCAGGAAGCCGACTCCGGTGAGCGCGCCCGGGAACGGCAGCGGCCACGCCACGAAGCCCCACACGGTCACCGAGACCACGGCGACGAGGTGGAAGACGCCGCGGGCGAACTGCAGGATCGCGGCGGCGCGGGTGGGGTGGGTGTCGGAAGCGCTGGTCACCGCATCATTCTACCGGTGGGATCGCCGTGCAGCGCGGTGCGGCGCCGATGCGCAGCGCCGATGCGCGACGCCGATGCGCGACTTCGTCCACCTGGCCGCGTACTCCCCGGGGAGTACGCGCGGTGCCGCCGCGGGCCGGGTCTCTCGGCGCCCCGCCGGCGATACCATCGGAGCATGTCCCAGGCCGAGTTCCCGGCGCGGCGGCACTCAGACCGCGCGCGGCTGCTCGTGCCCGTCCTGGTCAGCCTGCTCGTGCAGGTGCCCGCCTCGATCTGGATCCCCCTGCGGCTCGGTCGGCACGAGCCCGGTCCGATCGCGCTCCACGCCGCACTGGCGGCGGCCGCGGCGTTCGCGCTGCTCTGCGCACGCCGGTTTCCCGGCCAGACGATCGCCGTCGTCAGCGCGCTCGCCCTCGTCGACCTCCTGACGGTCCGGCTCCCCGGGCCGCCGTACCTCGCACTCGCCTTCGCGATCGTCGGCGCCGTGCTGCGCGGTGCTGCGGTGTGGGCGGTGCTCTCCGTCGTGACCGCTTGGGCGACGGCGATCCTCGTGGCCTCCTTCGGGGGCAGGGACTGGCACCCGCCGCTCGTCGTCGCGGCGACGGTCGCGCTCATCGCCTGCTTCGCGGGCGGCGCCTTCGCCCGGGGCAGACGAGCGCGCTTCGCCGCCCTGCGCGCGGAGGAGGAGCGGCGCCGGCGCAGCGCGGAGGAGGAGGAGCGGGCGCGGATCGCGCGCGAGCTGCACGACGTCATCGGACACGCGCTGTCGCAGATCACCGTGCAGGCGGGCGTCGGCCTGCACCTCTTCGATCGCGATCCCGAGCAGGCGCGCACCGCGCTCGCCCACGTGAAGGAGACGTCGAAGGCCGCCCTCGACGAGGTGCGCGGGGTGCTGGGCGTGCTGCGCGACGGCGAGGCTCCGCTGGTGCCGCAGGCGGAGCTGTCCGCGATCCCGCGACTGGTCGCGAACGCCGAGGGCCCGGGCTTCGCGGTGACGCTGGAGGACCGGCTCGGCGGGGGCGAGCCGAGCGCGGCGACGGGGTTCGCGGCGTATCGCATCGTGCAGGAGGCGCTGACGAACGCCGTGCGGCACGCCGGAGCCTC
>JASGDX010000076.1:0-5657 GCA_047606985.1 Leucobacter sp.
GCATGCCCGCTACGACGCCCCTGCCCAACGCCACGATCCTCGGCTACCCGCGCCTCGGCCGTCGCCGTGAGCTCAAGCGCGCCGTCGAGTCCTTCTGGAAGGGTGCGACGAGCGAGGCCGATCTGGTCGAAGCGGCGCGCGGCCTGCGCGCCGTCACCCGGAGCCGCCTGGTCGAGCTGGGTCTGCCGGCCCGCGGCGGCGCGGTGCCCGAGAGCTTCAGCTTCTACGATCAGGTACTCGACGCGACACTCGCGCTCGGCGCGATCCCCGCGCGCTTCGCCGACGTCGAGGGCGGCGACCTCGCGAAGTACTTCGCGCTCGCCCGCGGCGACGAGAGGCACCAGCCGCTCGAGATGACCAAGTGGTTCGACACCAACTACCACTACAGCGTGCCCGAGATCGACGAGCGCACCGCGTTCGACGCGAACCCCGCGGCCCTCGTGGCGTCCGTCGCCGAGGCCGAGGCGCAGGGCATCCACTCCCGGCCCGTGATCGTGGGCCCCGTCACCTATCTGCTGCTCGCCAAGGCCTCCGACGAGGCGGGCGAGGGCTTCAGCCCGATCTCCCGCCTTGACGACGCGCTCGTGGCCTACGCCGGCCTACTCGAGGCGATCGCCGAGGCCGGGGCCGACTGGGTGCAGCTCGACGAGCCGGCGCTCGTCTCCGACTCGCTGTCCGTGCCCCGCGACGAGGTGCTCGCGCTCGTCGAGCGGGCCTACGGCGTGCTCGGCGCCGTCGGCAACCGGCCCTCCATCCTGCTCACCGCGCCCTACGGCGACTCCTCGCGGGCGCTCGTGCGCCTCGGCGCGCTGCCCGTCGAGGCCGTGCACGCCGACCTGGTGCGCGGCTCGCTGCCGCAGGAGGCGCTGGCGGACGGCTCCCTGGCTCGCGCCTTCACCGGTACGCAGCTCGTCGCGGGCGTGGTGGACGGGCGCAACATCTGGCGCACCGAGCTGCGCGCCGCGTTCGGCGTGCTGTCCGGCCTCGCTGCGGCGGGCGTCTCGGTGGTCGTCGGCACCTCCAACAACCTGCAGCACGTGCCCCATGACGTGCACGACGAGTCGAAGCTCGACGCGCGCCTCAAGTCGTGGCTCGCCTTCGCCGATCAGAAGGTCGAGCAGGTCGTGATCCTGGCCAGGGGCCTGTCCGAGGGCGCCGAGGCGATCGAGGCCGAGCTGGCCGAGGTCGATCGGGTGCTCGCCGACCGCGCCGCCGCTCCGGGAGTGCGCGTCGACGCGATCCGCGCCCGCGTCGATGCCGTCACCGGGGCCGACCGCAGCCGCGCGCCCGAGGCCGAGCGCCGAGAGGCGCAGCGCGCACTCGGGATCCCCGAGCTGGCCACCACCACCATCGGCTCCTTCCCCCAGACCACCGAGATCCGCAAGGCCCGCGCGGCCTTCACCAGGGGGGAGATCGAGCAGGCGGCATACGACGGCTTCCTGCGCGAGGAGATCGAGCGCGTGATCCGGCTCCAGGAGGAGATCGGCCTCGACGTGCTCGTGCACGGCGAGGCCGAGCGCAACGACATGGTGCAGTACTTCGCCGAGCACCTCGACGGCTTCGCCGTGACCGAGCACGGCTGGGTGCAGTCGTACGGCACCCGCGCCACCCGCCCCTCGCTGCTGTGGGGCGACGTGTCCCGCCCCGCGCCCATCACGGTCGAGTGGTCGTCGTATGCGCAGTCGCTCACCGACCGCCCGGTCAAGGGCATGCTCACCGGGCCCGTCACGATCCTCGCCTGGTCGTTCGTTCGCGACGACCAGCCGCTCGGCGACACCGCGGCGCAGGTGGCACTCGCGCTGCGCGATGAGATCGACGACCTGGTCGATGCCGGGATCAGGATCGTGCAGGTCGACGAGCCGGCCCTGCGCGAGCTGCTGCCCCTCGACGCCGATCGTCAGGCCCCCTATCTCGAGTGGTCGGTCGGCGCATTCCGTCTGGCGACGAGCGGCGCCGCCCCGGAGGTGCAGATCCACACCCATCTCTGCTACTCCGAGTTCGGCGAGATCATCGACGCCGTCGACGGGCTCGACGCCGACGTCACCTCGATCGAGGCCGCCCGCAGCCGCATGGACGTCGTCGAGCCGCTCGGCGACCACGGCTACTCGCGCGGCATCGGCCCCGGCGTCTACGACATCCACTCGCCGCGCGTGCCGAGCGTCGAGGAGCAGACGGAGCTCATCCGGATCGCGGCGAGCCGCATCCCCGGCGAGCAGCTGTGGGTCAACCCCGACTGCGGCCTGAAGACCCGCGGCTACGAGGAGACGGTGGCGAGCCTCACAAACCTCGTGCAGGCGGCCCGCGCGGTGCGCGGGACGGTCGTCGGCGATGCGCTGGCCGACGATGCGGTCGTCGGCGATGCGCTGGCCGGCGATGCGGCGGTCGGCGATGCGGCGGAGCGCGAGGCGCAGCCGAGCGGCGCGGGAGCGGCGTGACCCTCCCGGCTCCCGATGGATCGAGCGGCGCGGCCCCGGAGCGGATCTCCGGGGCCGTCGCCGGCTCCTGGTCGTCGGGGGTGCTGCCCACCGAGCCGGTCGGCTCGCTGCCGAGGCCCGCGCGGCTGCAGCGAGCGGTGCTCGACGCCGAGACGGGTCTGGCCTCGCAGGCCCAGCTGCGCGAGGAGCAGATGCTCGCCGTGCTCGACACGCTCGAGCGCATGGCGGCGACCGGCTCGCCCATCGTCAGCGACGGCGAGCAGCGGCGCCAGAGCTTCTCGAGCTATCCGCTCGGCACCGACGAGGTCGAGGAGGGGCCGGTGTTCGCCGTCTTCGCCGACGGCCATCACCGGGTGATCCCGAGCCTCGCCCGCGCCCCGTTCGCGTTCCGCTCCTGGGCCGCCGACGACGTCGCGGCTGCACGGGCGCTCACCGCGCTGCCGCTGAAGCAGGCCGTCATCTCGCCGTCGATGCTCTCGCTCATGGTGCCGGCCGCGGGGCTCGAGGGGTATACGCGCGAGGAGTTCCTCGACGACGTGGTCGCGGGCTGCGCCGAGGACATCGGGCGGTGCTTCGCCGCGGGCGCCTCGCGCGTCAGCATCGACTTCACCGAGGGGCGGCTCGCACTGCGCCGCGACGCCCGCACGCCGTGGGCCGGCCCGGAAGCGCTCGGCGGCTTCATCGAGCTCATCAACCGCGTGCTCGACCGTCTCTCGCCGGCCGAGCGGGAGGCCGTCGGTGTGCACACCTGCCCCGGCAACGACAACGACTCGGCGCACAGCGCCGACGTCGACTACGCCGAGCTGATCCCCGAGCTGTTCCAGATCGAGGCGGGCTACTTCCTGGTGCAGGCCGCGAGCGAGAAGGACCCGGATCGCGTGGCCCGGCTCATCGGGCGCCAGCTGCGCCACCGATCGCGCGCCGCGTCGGCCGCGCCGCGGGTGCTGCTCGGAGTGACCAGGCCGACCAGCCCGAGGCTGGAGACGGCCGAGGAGATCCGCGACCAGCTGGTGCGCGCCGCGCGTTTCATCCCGGCCGAGCTGCTGGGGTCGACCGACGACTGCGGGTTCTCGCCCTATCTCATCGACGAGAAGCCCCGTCACGGCTCGCCTGACTTCGCCCGGGACGTCGCCTTCGCCAAGATCGCGGCCCGCGTGCGCGGCACCGCGCTCGCGGGCGAGGAGCTGGGCGGGGGAGCGCCGGCGGAGCCCCTCTCGTACGCCGGCTACGGCCTCACAGGGACCGCGGCGGTCCGGGATCCGGAGGCGCCGCCCGTCGCGGCCGCCGGGTCCGAGGCGAACGGAGCCCGACCGTGAACGCCGCGCTGCTCATGGGAAGCGCGCCCACCCGTGCCCGGTTCTCGTTCGAGGTGTTCCCGGCGCGCAGCGGCGCCGCCGCGCTCGCCCTCGGGCATGCCGTGCAGCACCTCTCGGCAGCTGATCCCGATTTCATCTCGGTGACCTACGGGGCCAGCGGCTCCAACCGCGACGCGTCCCTCGACCTGCTCAAGTACCTGCGCGATCACACGGACGCACTGCCGCTCGCGCATCTCACGACGGTGGGGGAGAGCCGGGAGGCGGTGCGGCGCACGATCCACGGCATCATGGACGCCGGCGTGCACGACTTCCTCGCGCTGCGGGGTGATCCTCCTCGCGGACTTCACGAGGACGACCCGGCCGTCGCCGGCTCGCTCAGCTCGCGCGAGCTCGTGGAACTCATCGCGGAGGCGCGCGCCGAGCGGCCGCCGCTCACAAGTGTGGGCCGCATCGCGGTCGCCGCCTATCCCAACGGGCATCCGCTCTCCCGGTCGCGCGCCGAGGACATCGAGTGGCTCGTCGCGAAGCAGGAGGCCGGGGCCCAGCTCGCCGTCACGCAGCTGTTCTTCCGCGCCGAGGAGTACCTGTCGTTCGTGAGCGATGCGCAGGACGCGGGGCTCAGGATCCCGGTCCTGCCCGGGCTCATGCCCGTGTCCACGAGCGGGCAGCTGCGCAAGGTCGCCTCCCTCGCCGGCCGGCCGGCTCCCGCCCGTCTCGAGCGCGAGCTCGAGGAGCTGGGCGGGTACGCGCCCGAGCTCGGGGTCGAGCACGCCGTCGAGCTGGCACGAGAACTGCTGGCCGGGGGAGCGCCCTCGATCCACCTCTACACCTTCAACCGGCACGAGCAGGTGCTCGCCGTGTTGCGCGAGCTGAACCTGCTGACACCCGATCCCGTGCGCTGAGAGAGGGACAGCGGCCGATCCCTCTCACGCTGCGTCGAGCCTGCCGCTCGCTTGTCGAGCCCATGATCTCGTTCGTCGAGCCTGTCGAGACGAGCGGGGCTCCGCCGGTGTTCAACAGACGCCCGGTCGTTCCGCGGGCACCGCGCCCGCGAGCGGGGCCGTGGAACCTGTCAGGCTGCTAGACCGAGCGGAAGACCGCGACGACGCGGCCCAGCACCTCGGCGTGATCGCCGAGGATGGGCTCGAAGGCGCTGTTGCGCGGCAGCAGCCAGGTATGGCCGTCGCGGCGGCGGAACACCTTGACCGTGGCCTCTCCGTCGAGCATGGCGGCGACGATGTCGCCGTTCTCGGCCTCGCGCTGCTGGCGCACCACTACGAAGTCTCCGTCGCAGATGGCGGCGTCGATCATCGAGTCGCCGACGACGCGCAGCATGAAGAGCTGTCCGTCGCCCACCAGCTGGCGGGGCAGGGGGACGATCTCCTCGACCTGCTGGTCGGCGGTGATGGGCACGCCGGCGGCGATGCGACCGACGAGGGGCACGTAGGCCGCCTCCTCGACCTGCTGCTCGGGGGCGTCGGCGACGGCGCTGCTGGTGCTGGCGAGCTCGACGAGGATCTCGAGCGCGCGCGGACGGTTCGGATCGCGGCGGATGTAGCCCCCGAGCTCGAGGCGGCTGAGCTGGTGCGTGACGCTGGAGAGGGACGAGAGGCCCACCGCGTCGCCGATCTCGCGCATGCTCGGCGGATAGCCGCGGCTCTCCACCGAGCGGGCGATGTACTCGAGGATCGCCTGCTGCTTCTCGCTGAGGGGTTTCGCGGATCGGGGCGCGGCAGCGTTGCTCATCGCTGTCCTTTCTCCGCCTGGGCGGTGCATCTGAGGGCGTGATCCGTGAGTGTCAGTGGTTGCTGATTCAGTGATCCCGTTGCTCGAAACCCTAGCCGCGACACTCGAACATCCGTTTGCCCGTGTTCGAATGCAGCGGCTAGGGTTTCGAGCAACGGGA
>JASGDX010000077.1:0-3112 GCA_047606985.1 Leucobacter sp.
CCCCCCCCGATCCGCTGGTCAGTTTCTGGGGTATATCCCGAGCCGAACCCCTGAAACTGACCAGCGGATCGAGGTTCGGCGCGGGCCCGACCCAATTCACGCATAACCATAAGTACAATCAGGCATTTGTGTTATGGTGAGGACAGGTGAGAACATCCGACGCAGGAGGGAGCCGGGATGGGGGCTGAGGCCGCGGTCGATCTCGATCTGGCGCTGCGGGCGCTCGCGGATGGCAATCGCAGGGCGATCCTGCGCGCGATCCGCTCCGAGCCGCGTCCGGTCGGCGAGATCGCCGAGGAGGTGGGGCTGTCGCAGCAGACCGCCTCCCACCATCTCGGGGTGCTCAGCAGGGCCGGTCTCGCGGCCGGCACCCGCGAGGGCACGCGCCACCTGTTCGCGGTCGACACCGACGGACTCGCCGCGGTGCGCTCCTACCTCGACGACTTCTGGCCGGGCAGGCTGGCGGCGCTCAAGGCCGCCATCGAGTCGCGGGAGGGCGGGGATCATGGCTGAGTTCCGGGACTCCATCGACATCGCGGCCCCACCCGAGACGGTGTTCGAGTACCTCACGACGAACGACGGCATGACGGCCTGGATGGGCCAGTACGCCGATCTCGACCCGAGACCCGGCGGCGGGTTCGCGGTCGACATCGCCGGGCATCCGGTACGCGGCGAGTACCTGCACGTCGACTTCCCGAGCCGCGTGGTGGTGTCGTGGGGCTTCGCGGGCAGCGACGATCTGCCGGCCGGCGCGTCGACCGTGGAGTTCCGCCTCACCGCGACCGACGCGGGCACCCGGGTCGACCTCCGCCACTCCGACCTGCCCGACGCCGAGGTGCGCGGACATGCCTACGGGTGGGCGCACTTCCTCCCCCGCCTGGCCGCGGCCGGGGCGGGCGGCGATGCCGGGCCGGACGACTGGCGGCCCCTCGAGCGCTGACCGATCCCGCACCCGCCGCATCGGCGGCCGAACGAAGGAGCACCCCATGTCGAACGGAACCGCATACGACATCGTGCAGCGCTACCACCGCGCGTGGACGAGCGGTGACGTCTCGCGGGCGATGACGCTCGTCGCCGACGACATCTCGTGCCGCGCCCCCGGCAAGGACCTGCGGGGCAAGCAGGCCTACCGGGAGTTCATCGCGGGTTTCGCTCCGATGCTCACCGGCATCGGCGACATCGCGGAGTTCTCGGACGGCGACCGCGTCGCGCTGTTCTACTACCCGCGGACCGCGGCCGCCTCGACGGCTCCGGCCGCCGAGTGCTTCACCGTGACGGAGGGCCTGATCAGCGAGAGCGTGCTCGTCTTCGACCGCCTCTCCTTCGGCCCTCCCGAGCAGGGCTGAGCGGGGAGCGCGCGATGACTCCCGAGCAGACCGCCCCGGCCGAGCGCATCCGCCGCCTGCTCGCGGATGAGCCGACGACGCGCGAGGTCTCGATGTTCGGCGGGAGATCGTTCATGGTGAACGAGCAGATGATCGTCAGCGCGCAGAAGGACGGCGGCCTGCTGGTGCGCGTCGCCGCCGACCGGCACGAGGAGCTCGGCATCGTCTCCATCAAGAAGGGCTACGTCGGCAAGCGCCCGCGCACCTGGCTCAGTCTCACCCCATCGGGGCGGGCGCAATGGGCCGCCCATCTCGCGGCCCTGCAGTCGATCGCGGGCGACTGACGCCCCGGGTCTGGGGGCGCGGCTCTTCGAGCCCGCCTGCCGCCCTTCGAGCGGGGAGCGAACCGGCCGCGGGCGAATCCAACGCGGGGTCGAAGGCGCGACCTCTTAGGATTGTGCGAACGAGAGGGGGCCGAGAATGTCGCAGCACGCCAAACGCTCCGCCGGCGCGATCTCCGCCGGTGCGATCGCCCTGCTCACGTCCCTCCTGCTCACCGGCTGCGTCTCGGCCGGCGCCTCCGGGCCCGGGGAGCAGTCGTCCCCGGCCGATCCCGTCGAGCCGGGGAGCTGCTTCGACTCCACGACCGTCGACGAGAACAACATCTCGACCCCCGACCTGGCGAGCCGGGTGCCCTGCACGGAGCCGCACGTGTTCGAGCTCGCCGCGCTGCTCGATCTGCCGCGCGCCATGATCGATCCCTCGGCGAGCCTTGAGGAGATCCGGGCGCAGCGTGCGGAGGTCGTGCGTGCGGACGGAACGTACTACGCGGAGTGGGCCGGCCCGGGGCTGAGCAAGTGCATGGGCGCGGTCAACGAGACGGTCGACCCCGGCTGGGAGATCGACGGCATGCCGGAGAGCGAAGCCCAGTTACGGCTCCGCGGCGACTTCTCGACGCTCATCTTCGTGATGCCGGCCGACGACATCGCCGCCACCGGATCCGCCGAGTACGCCTGCGTCGTGCAGTACGCGGACCAGGATTCCATGGACGGGGACGACTGGACCCGCAGCCTCATCCCGGTCCGATCCGGCTCCGATCACCCCGCCTACCTCGACTACCGCTCCGACGCGTTCCCCATCGAGATCCGCGAGTGCCGCGACCGCGAGAACCGGAGGGCGCCGTGCGGGGGGCAGCACTTCACCGAGGTGCTGGCGCAGTTCAACGCCGCGGCGGTGCTCGGCGAGGAGCAGGTGTCGACGATCGTCGAGAGGCGAAAGTCGCAGACCTCGACGACCGAGGAGTACGCCCGCGGGAGCGAGGTCTGCGATACGGCCCTCCGAGAGGCGCTCGGGATCGGGTCCGATCGTCTCGCGATCGAGTTCGTGGTCGGCCACGACTGGGAGTCCGTGGAGATCGCGGAGGTCACCGGCATCTGCGTCGTGCATCCGAGCGATTCCGCCAACTTCGACATCCAGGGCTCCGTGGTCGGGCTCGGGGATGAGGAGCCGCAGCTCATCGCGCTCGCGGGCTGATCGGGCGCCTCTCCCCGTCGGCGATCACCGCGGATCGTCGGCGGCCGCCCCGGGCTCGGGGATCGCGGCGACCCGGGTGAGCTTGTCGGGGTTCGACACCTGGCGGATGCCGCGGATCAGGCCGCGCGGATCGAACTCGAGCGAGACGACATCGCGACGACCGGGGAGGTGGAACACGATCGCCGGATCGCCGCCGACGATCCGCGGTGATCGCCGACGGGGAGAGGCGCCCGATCAGCCCGCGAGCGCGATGA
>JASGDX010000078.1:0-2549 GCA_047606985.1 Leucobacter sp.
CACGGTCGTCTCGAAGGACCTCCCGATGCGGCTCAAGGCCGCGGCCATCGGCCTCGGCTCCGAGGAGTACCGGGCCGAGCTCGCACACGACGACGCCTACACCGGCACGGCCACCATCGACCTCGACGAGGCCGAGATGCAGGTGCTCTGGGAGGACGAGCGCCTCGACGGGCTCGACGGCGTGGCCGAGCTGCCCTACGGCACCGGCCTGATCCTGCACTCGCCCCGCGGATCCGCCCTCGGACGCGTGGACGGGCCGTCCTCGCTGCACCTCGTGCGCGGCGACCGCGAGGTCTTCGGGCTGACCGGCCGCAGCGCCGAGCAGCGGCTCGCCATCGACCTGCTGCTCGATCCGGCAGTGGGCATCGTGTCGCTCGGCGGCAGCGCGGGCACCGGCAAGTCGGCGCTCGCGCTCGCCGCGGGGCTCGAGGCCGTGCTCGAGCGGCGGCAGCACCGCAAGATCATGGTCTTCCGGCCGCTGTACGCGGTGGGCGGGCAGGAACTCGGCTACCTGCCGGGCGACCGCGAGGAGAAGATGGGGCCGTGGGCGCAGGCCGTGTTCGACACGCTCGGGTCGATCGTCTCCGAGAACGTGCTCGACGAGGTGATCGCCCGTGACCTCATCGAGGTGCTGCCGCTCACGCACATCCGCGGGCGCTCGCTGCACGACGCCTTCGTGATCGTGGATGAGGCGCAGTCGCTCGAGCGGGGCGTGCTGCTGACCATGCTGTCGAGGATCGGCCAGAACTCGCGCGTGGTGCTGACGCACGACGTGGCGCAGCGGGACAACCTGCGCGTGGGGCGCTATGACGGCATCGCCGCCGTGATCGAGAAGCTCAAGGGGCACCGCCTGTTCGGGCACGTGACGCTCACGCGCTCGGAGCGCAGCGAGATCGCGGCGCTGGTCACGGAGATGCTCGACACGCCGTAGGGACGGGGCGCCTTGCCCCCGTAACGCGAGAGGGGTTCGGGATCGTGCTGATCCCGAACCCCTCTCGCGTCTCGCGGCCTGTCCCGCGGAGCGCGGGTGACGGCCTCGACGACCGCGGCTACGTCGCGGTCGTCATTTCGCGACGCCGGGGTGGGTCATCGAGAGCAGGTCGAGGGCCTTGTCGAGGTCGGCCTCGCTGACCTCGCCGCGCTCGACGTAGCCGAGGTCGACCACGGCCTCGCGCACGGTGATGCCCTTCTTGACCGAGTGCTTCGCGATCTTCGCCGCGGCCTCGTAGCCGATCAGCCGGTTCAACGGCGTGACGGTCGACGGGCTCATGCCGGCGAGGGCCGCGGCGCGCTCGAGGTTGGCCTCGAGGCCGGCCACGGCCTTGTCGGCGAGCACGGTCGACGCGTTCGCGAGCAGGCGGATCGACTCGAGCAGAGCGGTGCCCATGACGGGGATCTGCACGTTGAGCTCGAACGCGCCCGAAGCCCCGGCCCAGGCGATGGTCGCGTCGTTGCCGATCACGCGGGCGCATACCATGAGCACGGCCTCGGGGATGACGGGGTTGACCTTGCCCGGCATGATCGAGGAGCCCGGCTGCAGGTCGGGGATGTGCAGCTCGGCGAGGCCCGTGTTGGGGCCCGAGCCCATCCAGCGGATGTCGTTGTTGATCTTGGTCAGCGAGACCGCGATGGTGCGCAGCGCGCCCGAGGCCTCGACGAGGCCGTCGCGGTTGGCCTGCGCCTCGAAGTGGTTGCGCGCCTCGGTGATGGGCAGGCCGCTCGATGCCGCGATCTCGGCGATGACCCTCTCGGGGAAGCCGAGCGGGGTGTTGATGCCGGTGCCGACGGCGGTGCCGCCCTGGGGCACCTCGGCGACGCGCGGCAGGGCGGCGTCGATGCGCTCGATGCCGTAGCGGACCTGAGCGGCGTATCCGCCGAACTCCTGGCCGAGGGTGACGGGGGTGGCGTCCATGAGGTGGGTGCGGCCGGACTTCACGGCATCGGCCCAGAGCGAGGCCTTCGCCTCGAGCGCCTCGGCGAGGTGCGCGAGCGCCGGCTTCAGCACCTCGATGAGGGCGCCGGTGACGGCGATATGCACCGAGGTGGGGAAGACGTCGTTCGAGGACTGCGAGGCGTTGACGTGGTCGTTGGGGTGCACGGGCGCGCCGAGGTGCTTCGTGGCGAGCGTGGCGAGCACCTCGTTCATGTTCATGTTCGACGATGTGCCCGAGCCGGTCTGGTAGGTGTCGACCGGGAACTGGTCGTGGTGGGCGCCTCCGATGACCTCGTCGGCCGCCGCCACGATCGCGTCGGCGACGGGTGCCTCCAGGATGCCGAGCTCCTTGTTGGCGATGGCTGCGGCGCGCTTGATGCGGGCCAGCGCGACGATCTGCGCCGGCTCGAGGCCCTTGCCCGAGATGGGGAAGTTCTCGACGGCGCGCTGCGTCTGCGCGGCGTAGAGCGCGTCCTTGGGAACGCGGACCTCGCCCATGGTGTCGTGCTCGATGCGGTATTGCTGTTCGCTCATCGCGATTGTTCCTCCGGCTCCGTCGACAGTGAGGTGATCCTCACCCCACGGTACTGCGGGGTCGCGAGCTGGTTGTGTGAGG
>JASGDX010000079.1:0-14287 GCA_047606985.1 Leucobacter sp.
CTCCGCCGGCGGGGGCCGTGCGGGATCCCCCGCGGTTCGCCGCGGCGTCGGGATCGCGTCGCCGGTCGCTCGCACACCGGGACGGCGCGAAGAGCAGGAGGGCGACGATCCCGGATCCCGCAGCGAAGCCCGCCGCCCACCACGGGAAGCCCGCCGTGCGGCCGTCGCCGGCGACGGCCCGATCTCCGGCGCCGTCGGGAGGCGGCACCCGCACCCCGCGCACCAGCAGCCGGTGGCTGTTGACCCCGATGGGCGTGCAGGTGATGAGGGTGACGTAGTCCTCGCCGTCGACGATGGCGAGGCTCTCGGTCTGCTCGGGCAGCACCGTCTCGATCCGGTCGACCTCGTAGTAGTGGGTCTCGCCGAGCACGACGAGCTGGAAGACGTCGCCGAGGCGCGCCTCCGTCAGCGGGGTGAAGAGCGAGGCCCGCACGAGACCGGAGTGGCTGGTGAGCACCGCGTGGGTGCTCGGGCCGCCCACCGGCAGCGACGATCCGTAGAGGTGGCCGACCCCCTTCGAGAGCACCGCGTCGGAGGTACCGTGGTAGACGGGCAGGCCGATGCCGAGCCGGGGATAGCCGAGACGGCCGATCACGCCGCTGTCGCCGACGCTCAGCACCTGCTCGTAGGCGCGGTAGCCCGCGTCCGCGAGCAGTTCGTCGTCGACGGCGTCATCCGCGTAGGGATCGCGCAGCACGCCCGCCGGCAGGTGCGCGTTGTACTCGCGCGCCGCGTCGAGCGCGCCGAGGCGCGTCGACTCGGGCAGGGCGTCGACCTCGCGCACGTAGCCCGACACCTCGCCGTCGTGGTGCAGCGTCGAGAACCAGTCGGCGGCCGGGCTGTACAACAGGGCTCCGAGACCGGCCATCGCCACGAGCTGCAGCAGCGCTGGAAGCGCCCATCCGGCTCCGCGCCGTTCTGCGACCCGCGTCGGACGGGGGGCAGGGTCGGGAGAGCCAGCAGCGCCGCTGACGAGCGTCTGCGTCATACCGGAATCCCCCTCCCTGTCCCTGTCCGCGATCCTGAGAACCATGGCTCCGGCGGTCCGCCCGCCGGGGCGGACCGCCGGAGGGCCGCTAGTCGGAGATCGTCTCCGCGCGGCGGCGACGGGCGACGAGCAGCACGACCGAGAGGATCACGATACCCGCGATCGTCAGGACCGCGGTGCCGGTGCCGCCGGTGAGCGGCAGCTGGAAGCCGCCCCCGTTCGCGATGTTGGTGACCGCCGTGTTCGGCTGCGCGACCGTACCGGCCTTGCCGAGCACGAGCACCTCGATGGGATCGGCCAGCAGCTGGTGGCCGGTCGGGGCCTTCACCTCGACGAGGTAGTACGGGCGGTAGGCCGCCGTGTCGGTGGTGATCACGCCGTTCACGAAGTTGCTGGGCAGCAGTCCCTTGATGTCGACGAGGCCGAGGTTCGGGGCCGTGGCGGTCTCCCAGGTGCTCTTGCCGTTGACAGTCAGGTAGTTGCCGTTGCCTGCCGCAGCGTCGCCCGCATCGGTGTAGATGCGGAACTCGGCGCCGGCCAGGCGGGTGCCGGCGTTGCTGCTCTGCTTCTCGATGCGAACGTCGCCGAAGGGGAGCACGACCGAGTCGGTCGCGTTCGAGGTGCCGTTGGCATTGGTGGCAGAGACCGCCACGGAGTTGGTGACATCGGGCGTGGTCGCCGCCGCCTCGGCGCTCGCCGCGACCGTGCCGGTGTAGCCGATGCGCAGCTGGGAGGCCGCGCCGGCGCCGTTGATCTTGGCGAGACCAGTGCCCGAGGCGCTGTTGATGACGACCGTCACCACGCCGCCGGCGACGCCGACCGTGTAGTCGCCGGCGGCGAGCTGGCCCGCCGCGCCCGGCACCGTGAGCTCGACGGTCACGCCGGCAGCACCGCCGACGACGCTCAGGTTGGCATCGAGGGTGTCGGTCGCGGTGTAGCTCGTCAGGCCGCGATCGGCGGGGATGTCTCCGAGGATCGTGTAGGCGAAGTTCTGGCCGACCGTGCGGCTGACGCTCCCGCCGATGACCTCGGTCACCGATTTGCTCACCTCGAACGTGTCGTTCTTCGGGTAGACGTAGATGTCGGTCAGCCACTGCGTCGTGTCGGTGGGGTCGGTCAGCGGAACCGCGACGAGGAACGGCGCGGCCGGGGTCACACCCGTGGGAACCGACTGCTCGGTCACGAGGTACAGGCCGCGGGGCAGGTTCGCAGTGGTCCAGCCGTCGTCGTTGGCGCCCGCGCCGGTCGCGTCGAAGGTCACGGCGCTGAGCCCGGCCGCCGCCGCGATGCGGGCCTGAGCGGCAGCGGCGTCGAGCCCGGCCGCATCGGCCTGACCCGCGTTGGTGCTCAGGTCGATCGGCGTGCTGGTGCCGTCGGTCGGCACGGGCGTCGCGACGAAGACGACGTCGTTGATCGGTTCGCGCGTGTTCTCGAAGGCCGTGTCCCGGTTGCCGGTCGCGTGGTTCGCGGTCGCGGGGCTCTCGGACTTGAAGATGTGGACATTCGCCGAGGCGGGCACCTCGGGCGGTGCGGCCGAGACGGCGGAGCCGCCCGCGGCGAGCAGAGCGGCTGTCGCCAGCGCTCCGATGGCAGCGAGCAGGCCTCGCTTCGTACGGTGATTCTTCATGGTTCTCCTTATTGGTTGTCTCAAGAATCGTCGGATCGTGCAGATGGGAAAGCTCTATTGCGCGGGATCGGGGCGGGCCCGCGGCCCTGTTCGGCGTCTGCCCCGCCACCAGCGAGCCCCGATGAGCGCCGCCAGGAGCAGCGCCAGCCCGCCGCCGAACAGACCCGTCGACTGGCCGCCCGCGAACGGGAGCAGCAGGCTTCGCGCGTTCGTGATGCGCAGCGTGTAGCTGCCGGCGTTGTTCACGAGCTTCACCTGCGGGTTCGGGATCCCGTCGAGCCTCACGACGCCGCGCAGCCCGACCTCGATGAGCACGTCCTCCACGAGCGGCGAATGCCCGTTCGGCGCCTTCGTCTCGCGCAGCCAGTAGAGGCCGGGGGCGACGCTCGCGAAGTCGAACACGCCCGTGGCGCCCGCGGTCGGCACCACCGGGGTGCCGCCGGCCGAGCCACCGGCATCCGGGTAGAGGGCGAACTCCGCGCCGCCCACCAGCACGCCGTCGCTGTCGAGCTTCTCGACCCTGAACGCGGCCGGCGGGATCGCGCAGTCGGTGAGGGTCTGAGAGAGGCCCCAGCCCGAGGTGGCTCCCGGACCGGTTGTCGCGAGTTGAGACCAGGCGGTGCTCGTGTTCACCGTGGTCGGCGCGTCCTGGAAGCGGATGTACTGCATACCGTTCGCTGCGAGATAGAGACGAGATCCCTCGATCGCCATGCGAATCGCCCCACCGGACGCGTTCGCATTGGCCGCGCCCACCCTGGCCGAGGAATTGCTGAGCTCGCTCGCGGAGATGGTGCGGCGTTGAACCAGGCTGCTCGTGCCACTCGTTCCGATCTGCGAGGCGTAGAGGAAGCCGCCGGCCGGATCGAGTTCTACGCTGTAGCCGATGGCGCTGGTCGTCGACCACGAACGCTGATAGTTGGTGGTGCTCGTGACACCGCGCACCAAGGCGCCCGTCGCGGCATTGAACTCGAGCAGACGCAGCTGGCTGGTCGTGCCGTAGGAGGCGATGGTGGCGACCTTTCCGAGATCCGCTCTGAACCGGATGTCCTCATAGGATCTGCTGCCGGTGATGCTGCCGGTGGCGGGAACGGGGCCGGTACCGATGCTGGTGCTTTGCGATATCCCGGTGGGCCCATCGGAGTCGAATTCGTACGCCCAGATGGTGTTGCCGCGCTTGTTCGGGCTGATCACCCAGTACCCGGTGCCGTCGGCATTCGGCACGGCGGTGACCGCGCTCGATGCGACTCCGGTGCCGAGCAGCGCGGGACCCGCCGCCACAGCGCCGGTGCCGCTGCTCAGGCTCATGTCTACCAACCAGTATCTGAGCTGGCCCTCTGCCGTCGAACTCGCCGAACTCGCCACGACGAAGAACCTGCCGGTGCCCTGACCCGCGGGGAAGGCGGTCACCTGCGACGGACCGGCGTTCGGCGCCGTGCCGCCCGTAGCCGTGTTCAGCCCGTTCAGCATGACGGTGCCGTCGGCCTTGACGATCTTGCCGCCGTCGCCGCCGTCCACTACGAACTCGAGTGCGCCGGCGGAGTCCGTGACGGTGAAGGTGCCGAGGCCCCCGCTGACGTTGTTGATCGCCGCCGCCGCTGGGTCGCCCGTGCCCTCCGCTGGGAAGGTGAACAGTGCGGTGTTGCCGATCGCCCAGATGCGGTCGCTCTGTCGCGACTCCGGCGTTGTGCAGACTCTGAGCGGCAACGTCCTGATCTGCACCTCCAGCGTGCCTTGCGCCGAGCCGCCGTACTGGTTGCGCGCCTCGTACTTCAGCGGCGTGACGGTGCCAGTGTAGGTACTGTTGACCGGCGTGAAGGTCACCCGGTTGCTGGCGTCGAGCGCCCAGGTGCCTTGGCCCGACACCGTGATCGGGCCGTCGACGAGCAGGCCAGTGGTGGGGTTGACGAGCTTGATCGCGATCTTCGAGGGATCGTCGGGATCGACGAGCCCGAGTGCGGTGCCGAGCTTGAGCACCTGGAAGCTCGCGGTGCCGCCGGGGGCGATCACGCGCAAGGCGCCCGCGGCAGTCGGGTTCACCGCGGCCTCGGCCGAGCTGCGGTCGCTGAGCGGTTTGGGGGCGCCTGGTTCGGAGGAGATGGCTCCGCGCACCGTGGCGGTGTTGAGCACGCGGCCGGCCGTGCGATTCGCCTCGGTCACCACGAGCGATCCCGTGCACTCCATGTTCTCGAGCCTCTGGAGCGCGGTGCCGGGGCACGACACATTGCTGATCAGCGGATCCTCGATCTCGATTGCGTGGATGCCCGAGCTTCCCGCGCCCTCTTCCGAGGAGGCGTTGAGCACCGTGAACCGGTAGTTGATCGTGTCGCCGACGTCGAAGCTGGTCCGAGTCGGATCGGCGTTCGCCTCGAAGTCGATGGTCTTGATGAGCTTGAGCTCCTTCATCGGCACGACGGTGCCGACCCGCACCATGTCGATGAGGTGCGTCTGTACCGATCCGCCGGTCGAACCGAGGAAGCCGAACTTGACCAGCGGCGGCACCGGCTCCGTCATCTGATGGTCGAGGAGCGTGCGGTAGTAGCCCTCGTTGAAGTCCATCTCGACGGTCACCCGGGGACCCTGCTGTCCGGACTCGAGCGGATAGATGGTCACCCGCACCTTGCGCCCCGCGTTGGTGAGCGCTGTTCGCACCGTGTTGTCGTACGCGGTACCGCTGCCGGAGATCGCCGCCGACGGCTTGTCGATGCGCTGACCGCTGGGAGCGGTGGTCTTGGCGACCACGCAGTAGCCGCTGCGGCCGTTGCCTGGCCCGCGCAGGGCGACCGTCTGCGGGGTTTGCGTATAGCCCGTCGTCTGATTGCAGTCGGTGGAGATGTGGCTCGATTCGACGTAGTTTCCCCATACGTCGAAGCCGACGCCGAGATAGCCGTGCGGAAGGCCCTGTTCGCTCGTGTTGGCCGGGCGGAAGCCGTAGCCGAGCGCGCCGCCGTCGGCGCCCGTCGTGCCGAGGGCATATCTGCCGTCGGCGAGGAAGAAGCCGATGCCGTCGGCGCTGCTGGCGTTGGCCGCGTTGCCGTACTGATAGGTGGTGAACTCCACGACGAGACCGTCGGCGGCGGGAAGCGCACGGTCGTAGAGCGCGGCGCCGACCTGATTCTGGCGTTCATCCGTGAGCTGCAGGAACCCCTTCGGCGTGCCGACGGGCGATTCGAACTCGACGCGCGGGCTCTGATTGCGGAACTGGCATTGCCCGAGCTGGCCGCCGTTCACCCCCGGAGTGGTCGATCTGGTGAGGCAGGCCTTGCCCAATCCCTTCCAGTTCGGATCGGGCATCGTCGTTCCGCTGAACCCCGAATCGAGCAGCCAGGTGCTGCAGCCGATCTCCACGAGTTCGCTCGTCTTCGTCCGACCGCTCGTCTCGGCGCCGATCGCACCGCGCTCGGCGTAGCTCTTCACCCGCAGGTAGCCGTCTTGCGTGCAGGCGTTGATCGTGGTGCTGAGGGTGACCGTCACCGTGTACTTCTGCCCCGCCGCGAACGACGCCTGGCCTCCGAAGACGACGACCTCGGCCTCGTCGGGGTGGGAGTGCACGATGCTGGTGTCGCCCGACATGAAGGCCGGACAGCTGCCGGACTGCACCCCGTTGATCTCGGAGACGCACGTCAAGACGGCCTTCGTCACCTGTCCGGAGAGCGGCACGGAATAGCTGTAGTCGATCGGCACACCCGTGTAGCCGCTCGTGCCGGCGTTGTGCCAGCTCGCCGTGAACACCCGGGCATCGCCCGAGAGCACCCGGAGCGGAGCCTGGCCGGGCGGCCTCGGCGAGGTCACCGTGTTCGTCATCACGATGTCGCCGGGAGGGCACACCGCGGCCCCCGTGAGGGTGCCGACGCTCGATGCGCCGCCGTCGATGTCGGCGATGGTGAACCCCGTCCGGCTGTACCTCGCCCAGCCGCCGGCCGTCGCCGTACCGGTCTCCGTGCAGGCGCCGGCGGCGAAGGAGCTCGTCACGGTGACGGTGAACGTCAGCTTCTGCTTCGCCGCGAAGCTGAACACGCCGGCGTAGGTGTCGGAGTACTCCCGAGCGGCGCCGGAGATGGTCTGGACGCCGGTCGGCACCCAGTCGGGGCAGCCGCCGCCCGCGACCCCGTCGATCTCCGAGGCGCAGCTCACCGTGAAAGCGGTGTCGTGCCCGGCGCGCACCATGATCTGATGCCAGAGCCGGGCGTTGGTCAGCGGCGAGGTCGAGTCGTTGAGGTAGCTCACCGAGAAGACCCGCGGGGTGCCGGAGGGGAGCGCATCGGTGGACGGGGACATCGTGCTGGTGACGGTCGGCGCCTGGCCGGAGGCGATCGGGGCCGAGTTGTCCGGCGGCAGGCTCAGCACTCCGACCTCGACCTCCGGAGCGTCGGAGGCCAGAGCCTCGGACGCCGGAGCGTCGGAGGACTCGCCGCCGTTCCTGCCCGCGGTGTCCTCGCCGTCGGCAGGAGCATCAGAGCCGGCCCCGTCCGATGCCGCGTCGCTCGTACCGCCATCGGTCTCGCCGCCGGCCTCTCCGCCGGTTTCCGCGGTACCGGGATCCTCGGCACCGGGATCCTCGGCACCGCCCTGCTCCGGCGAGGCCCCCGGACCATCCGCCTCGCCGGCCGCGTTCTCCTCGGCCGGCACAGGAGGGGTCTCGACGGCGGGCTCCGCATACGCGACTGACGCGCCGTTCGAAGGGACGATCGCGCCGAGCACGACGGCAACCGCGCTCAGGAGGCAGAGGAGGGCGATGGCCATGCGGCGACCGCGCGCAGCGAACACGCTGATGATCCCGCTCCCCCCGAATGCGATCCGCAGACGCACCGGAGCACACGAATGCGATTCGTGCAGGCACGCCGGCGTGATCCTGAAACTGCGCCGTCCGGCTCCCCGATCCCCCATCCGCATCGCAGTCCCCAGACGTGGTGATGCGGATCGTTTGCAAGAGCTTTCCCGAGTAAATTACGGCACGCGAATACCCGTGCGGCGCGGAGCCGAGCGATCTTCTCCCAATTCTTCACCTCGCGGTCTCGAACACTTGTCGCACTCAGCGCTCCTTCCTTATCCTGGTCTCATGTCGCCATCCGCCAGCTGCCGCGTCGCACCGCTCCCGGCGTTCGCAGAGGTGCGCCGAGTCCATTGACCCCCCACCTGCTGAGCCGCAGCCGCCTGCACGCCCGCCTCACCGAGAACGCGGAGCACGCACAAGCGATCCTGCTGCGCGCGCCGGCGGGCTACGGAAAGACCGTCGTCGTCTCCCAGTGGCTCGACAAGCGCGACGAGCGTTCGCTCTGGATCGACTGCTCGGAAGCCGATGCCGACACGATCTGGACCTACGTCGCCGTGCGGCTCTCCCAGACCCTCGACGTCGAGATGCCGACGCCCGAGTTCCCCCTCGCGTCCGTGCGCGGCATGATCGCCGGGCTCGAGCAGCCGCTCACCATCGTGCTCGACAACTACCACCTCGTCACCCTCCCCGAGAACGACCAGCTGCTCGCCGAGCTGGCCGCTCGCACGCCGCAGCTCACGCTGGTGGTGCTGGCGCGGCGCGTGCGCGTGCTCGACGGCCCGATCGTGACCAGCCGCACGCCGGTCGCCATCTTCGGACCGCGCGATCTCGCCTTCACCCTCGACGAGGCGGAGCGGCTCGCCGCGGTGTTCGGCCGCACCGTCGACGACTGCATGCTGGCGAGCCTGCGGGAGGTCGCCGGCTGGCCGCTCGCCACGCGGGCGATGCTCGGTCCCTCCGATGCGGGATCGGCGGCCGACGACGCCCCCGGGTCCCTCGAGCGCGACGAGGTCTTCGATCCCCGCGGCCAGCTCGTACGGTTCTCGCTCAACCATCTCGAGATCGTCAGCGAGACCGCGCGTCGGGTGGTGCTCGCCGCCTCCCTGCTCGACGCCGTGTCGTTCTCCCTGCTGGTGGACTTCACCGGCGCCGAGGTGCCGGCGCTGCGCGACGCCGTGCACGAACTCGTCGAGCTCGGCGTGCTGCTCTCCGTCAGCAGCGGCGCCACCACGGAGTTCGCCTGCCACCCCGCGGTGCGATCGACCTTCGCCCTCCGCTCGGAGCGCTCGCTCTCATCGGAGCACCGCAACCGGCTGCTGAGCGGTCGCGCCCGCGAGATCGAGCGCTCCGCGCCCTTCACCGCGTTCAGGCTCTTCTGCACGGTGAGGCACTGGCCGGAGGCCGAATCGGTGCTCGCCCGCAACTTCGTCAGGATCACCGCCGAGATCCCCGAGGTCCTCGACTACCTGCGCGCGATCCCCGATGAGGCGCTGGAGGATCACCCCGCGTTCGTGTCGGCCCGCCTGATTCTCGAGTCCGGCGACGCCGGTGTGCCCTCCTCGGTGATCGAGCGCCTGCTCGGGCTGCTGCGCGCGGGGCTGGGGCGTCGCGTAGCCGAGCCGCGGAGCGCCACGTCGGACGGCGTCGCCGCCCGCGTGCCGATGGAGCTGAGGCTGGGCACGATGACCCAGCACATGGTCCTGTGCCGTCTGTTCGGCGATCTCGACACCGCCTACGACGTCGCTCGGGATCTCGAGACCCGCATCGTCTCGGTGCCGGGGCGGATCACCGACACCTCCGGCCAGCCCGCCTTCTTCGCCAGTTCGGAGGTCGTAGAGGCGGCACGCGGCCTGCTCGCCATCAGCTTCCGCGAGCTCGCCATGACCGCCCTCGGCGTCGGCGACCTCGAGCTCGCGCGGCGCAACTGGGACCGTCTGCTCGCCTACGCGGACGCCATGATCGCGACGCCGCCGCGCGGGCTCTCCGGCGCGCAGGCCGGATCCGTGTCCGACTCCCGGATCGGCACCCGCTGGCGCATCGCCGCGCTCAACGGCATGGCCTTCACCGAGATGTTCGACGGCCGCATGTCGCTCTGCGCCGAGCTGCTCGCCGAGAGCGATCGCGTCGCTGAGAGCAGTGGAGAGCGAGCCCCGGCCTCCACCTGGGTGGTCGGGGAGGTGGCACGCGCGCACTTGGCCTATGAGCAGGGCGACGAGGAGCTGCTGCGCCGCACCCTCGATCTGCTCACGCCGGTGCGCAGCCGGGTCGAGGCCTGGCCCCTCCTGCTGCTCGGCGAAGCTGAGCTGGTGCGCTCCCAGCGCGGCGCGGAGTGGGCGCTCACCCGGCTGCAGACCGGGATGGAGCACACCGCTGGCCCTCTGCCCAGGGAACGGGGCATGTGGCGCGACATCATCTCGTGCTACCGCACCATGCTCTGCGCCGCCCTCGGCGACCTCCCGGGCGCAGCCGCTCAGCTCGCCGAGCTCGACGAGACAGCCCCCGCGACCCGCATCGAGCGGGCGCGGCTGGCGCTCTTCTCGCTCGAGGACACGCAGGCGCTGCTGCTCTCCCAGCAGATCGGCGCCGTCGGCACCACCGTGCGGCAGCGCACCGACCACACGCTCATCACGGCGGTCGCGGCCTGGAACTGCGGGCGCCAGCAGGAGGCCTTCGAAGCGCTGACGACGGCCTCGGGCCTCATCCAGCAGCACGGGCTCGGATCGCAGCTGTGGTCGCTGCCCCACGACGAGCTGCACGAGCTGGCCGTCGCAGCCCGCGAGGCCGGAGCCTGCGACATCGTCGGCGGCGTCGAGGCGGTGCCGATCCCCGCCCGCTGCCGCCGCTACGAGCGCCTCACCGAGATGGAGCTCCGCACCCTGCAGGCGATCGCCGTGCACCGCTCCATCAGCGAGACCGCCGACGCGCTGTTCGTCACCTCTGCCACCGTGAAGAAGCATCTCAACGCGGTCTACCGCAAGCTGCGGGCGCGCGGTCGCGAGGAGGCGATCCTGCAGGCGACCCGCATGGGTCTCCTCGCCTCCGCGGCCGATTCCGAGGCTTGAGCCGAGGCTCGCGGTCGCCGAACGCTCGGAGCCGCCGGCCGGAGCCGGAGGCAGAACGAGCGCCGAACGCTACGCGCCCGTTTCTCGCTCGGCCATCTCGACGACGTTCTTCAGCAGCAGCGCCCGGGTCATCGGTCCGACTCCGCCGGGGTTCGGCGAGATCCACCCCGCCACCTCGGCGACCGCGGGATCCACGTCGCCCACCACCCGGCTCTTGCCGGTCTCCGGGTCGATCTTGCGGGAGACTCCCACGTCGAGCACGATCGCGCCGGGCTTCACGTCCTCGGCGCGCACGATGCCCTCGACTCCCGCGGCCGCGACGATCACGTCGGCGCGGCGAAGCTCCGCGCTCAGATCCCGCGTGCCCGTATGCGTGAGCGTCACCGTCGCATTGCACGCGCGACGCGTCAGCAGCGCACCGATCGGGCGGCCCACGGTCACACCGCGGCCGATCACGACGACCTTCTTGCCGTCCCACGACAGGCCGTTGCGCTCCACCAGCTCGATCACGCCGCGCGGCGTGCACGGCAGCGGGCTCGCGATCCCGGTGTTGGCGTTGAGCACCAGGCGCCCCAGGTTGGTGGGGTGCAGCCCGTCGGCGTCCTTGTCCGGATCGATCCTCTCGAGGATGCGATCGGTGTCGATGTGCTTCGGCAGCGGCAGCTGCACGATGTAGCCGGTGCAGGCCGGGTCGGCGTTGAGCTCGTCGAGCACCGCCTCCAGTTCCTCCTGCGTCACCGTCTCGGGCAGCTCGCGCTTGATCGACGCGATGCCCACCTCGGCGCAGTCGCGGTGCTTGCCGGCCACGTACCACTGCGATCCGGGATCCTCGCCCACCAGCACGGTCGCGAGGCCGGGCACGATCCCTCGTGCGGCGAGCACGGCCACCCGATCCCGCAGCTCCTGCTTGATCGCGGCCGCCGCCGCGATGCCGTCGAGTCTCTGAGCGGTCATGTTCCTCCTCTATCCTCACCGGCTCATCCAGCGAAATTCACTCCTCCCGTCATTCTGCGCGAGCTTGCGAGTCGCAGAATCCAGGCCAATTGACTGGATTCTGCGACTCCTTCGTCGCGCAGAATGACAGGTGAGAGTCGCGCAGGATGACGACGAATGTTTTACCAGGTCTCGAGGCCGGGGTACAGCGGGAACGCCTCGGCCAGCGCCGTGGTGCGGGCCTTCAGCGCCTCGACGTCGCCGGCAGGCGAAGCGGCATCGGCACCGCGCTGCAGCGTCTGGGCGATGATGTCGGCGACCTCGGCGAACTCCGCGTCGCCGAAGCCGCGGGTGGCCAGTGCCGGGGTGCCGATGCGCAGGCCGGAGGTGACCATCGGCGGGCGCGGGTCGAAGGGCACCGCGTTGCGGTTGACGGTGATGCCGACGGCGTGCAGCGCGTCCTCAGCCTGCTGCCCGTCGAGCGACGAGTTGCGCAGGTCGGCGAGCACGAGGTGCACGTCGGTGCCGCCCGTGAGCACGTCGACGCCGGCGGCCTTCGAGGCCTCGGTGGTGAGCGCGTCGGCGACGAGCTTCGCGCCGGACAGGGTGCGCTGCTGGCGGTCCTTGAACTCGTCGGTGGCCGCGAGCTTGAACGCGGTCGCCTTCGCCGCGATCACGTGCATGAGCGGGCCGCCCTGCTGGCCGGGGAAGACGTTCGAGTTGAGCTTCTTGTACAGCTCGAGGTCGTTGGTGAGGATGAAGCCCGAGCGGGGGCCGCCGATGGTCTTGTGCACGGTCGAGCTCGTCACATGCGCATGCGGCACGGGGCTCGGGTGCAGGCCTGCCGCCACGAGGCCGGCGAAGTGCGCCATGTCGACCCACAGCGTCGCTCCGACCTCGTCGGCGATCTCGCGGAACCTCGCGAAGTCGAGCGTGCGGGGGTAGGCCGACCAGCCGGCGATGATCACCTTCGGCTTGTGCTCGAGCGCCTGCTGTCGCACGACGTCCATGTCGACGAGGAAGGTCTCGGGATCGACGCCGTACGAGACGACCTTGTAGAGCTTGCCCGAGAAGTTGAGCTTCATGCCGTGGGTGAGGTGCCCGCCGTGGGCGAGTTCGAGGCCGAGGATCGTGTCGCCGGGCTCGGCGATCGCGCTCAGCACGGCGGCGTTGGCGCTCGCGCCCGAGTGCGGCTGCACGTTCGCGTACTTCGCGCCGAACAGGCTCTTCGCGCGCTCGCGGGCCAGCTCCTCGGCCACGTCGACGAACTCGCAGCCGCCGTAGTAGCGGCGGCCGGGGTAGCCCTCGGCGTACTTGTTGGTGAGCACCGATCCCTGCGCCTCGAGCACGGCGCGCGGCACGAAGTTCTCGCTCGCGATCATCTCGAGGGTGCCGCGCTGCCGGCCGAGCTCGTTCCTGAGCACCTCGGCGATCTCGGGATCGACGGCTTCGAGGGGCTCGTTGAAGAATGCGGACTGGGTGGACATTCGTGTGCTCCTTAGTGCTCTCATCCGACGACGCTCGCGCCCCGCCGGTGCATTCGCCCGCGCGCACGCGGACGATCCGGGAAATACGACCCAGGCGAGCGGCCAATTCGAATCGGTTGTCGTTCCCCGATGGTGTCCCATCTGCACGCCAGTCACGACGCTTCACAGCTTAGCAAGGCTCGGATGGGGACACCATCGGAGCCGGGGCTTCTCGGAGACCTCGCGCGGACAGGTCGAACGGATCAGCGGCCCTCGATTTCGACTCCGCTGCGCTCCGCTCGATCAGCGGCCTGCCCGCGCAAAGCCCCGGGAACGGCTCCGGGACCAGGCGCCCCTCCCCCGTGCCCATCGGCTACCCTTGTACCCCGTGAACACGATCCCGAACGACGCCGCCGAAACCCAGTGGGTGCTCACCCTGTCCTGCATCGACGGGCCGGGCATCGTGCACGCGATCAGCGGCGCGGTCGTCGCGGCCGGCGGCAACATCGCCGAGAGCCAGCAGTTCGCCAGCCACGACACCGGGCGCTTCTTCATGCGGCTGCAGGTGGCGGCGGTCGCCCAGCCCGAGACCTTCGAGGGCCGGTTCGAGCAGGCGCTCGCCCCGGTCACCGAGCGCTACCACATGACCTGGCGCCTCGACACGGTGGGCCGGCCGGTGCGCACGCTGATCCTCGCCTCGACGGCCACCCACTGCGTCAACGATCTGCTCTACCGCCGCCGCGGCGGGCAGCTGCCCATCGAGGTGCCGCTGATCCTCTCGAACCACGAGACGGTTCGCGAGCTGGCCGAGTTCTACGACGTGCCCTTCGAGCACCGCGCCATCGCGGGCCCCGAAGAGAAGGCAGCCTTCGAGGCGCGGGTGATCGAGACCGTCGATCAGCTCGACATCGAGCTCGTGGTGCTGGCCCGCTACATGCAGATCCTGTCGCCAGGCCTGTGCGAGGCGCTCGAGGGCCGCGCGATCAACATCCACCACTCCTTCCTGCCCGGTTTCAAGGGCGCCAACCCCTACAAGCAGGCGCACCAGCGGGGGGTGAAGCTCATCGGCGCCACGGCGCACTTCGTCACCACCGACCTCGACGAGGGCCCGATCATCGAGCAGGACACCGTGCGCGTCGACCACTCGTACTCCGTGCGCGAGCTGACCCTGCTGGGCCAGGACGTGGAGGCGCGCGTGCTGCGGCACGCCGTACGCTCCTATGCGGAGAACCGGGTGCTCGCCGACGGCGATCGCACCATCATCTTCTAAAATCGCCGTCGCGGCGGGCGGCTCCGGGCTCCGGGGAACGGCGCTCAGAGGTTCCGCCGATAGGTGTGCCGTAGCGAGGATGTGCTCACCGGATTTCTGGCAAGGCCGAGGAGGAGTGTCTTTGCTGGACTGTAAAGTCGACGACGAGAACGCAGCCAGAAATCCGGTGA
>JASGDX010000080.1:0-5424 GCA_047606985.1 Leucobacter sp.
CCTGCAGAACCCCAAGGATTCTGCAGGCAGAGCGCCCACAATTTTTGGAAAGGGGCGGCTCCCCAGGCCGGCAGACGCTACACCGAGGCTGCGCCTCGTCGCAACGCCCGCGCCAGCTCCCGCCGTTCGGCCTGCTCGACGGGGTCGGGCACCGGCAGCGACGCCAGCAGCTGGCGCGTGTAGTCGTTGCTCGGGTCGCCGAGCACCTGGGCCGTGGTGCCCTGCTCCTGGATGCGCCCCTGCTGCAGCACGATGATGCGGTCGGAGACCGAGTCGATCACGGCGAGGTCGTGGCTGATGAAGAGCGAGGCGAAGCCGAGCTCGGCCTGCAGCTGCACGAAGAGCTCGAGCACCGTGACCTGCACCGACACGTCGAGCGCGCTGGTCGGCTCGTCGGCGATGAGCAGCTTCGGGTCGAGGGCGAGCGCGCGGGCGAGCGAGGGCGCGGGCGAGCGAGGCGCGCTGGCGCTGCCCGCCCGGCAGCTCGTGCGGGTAGCGACCGCCGAACGCCGTCGTCAGCTGCACGGCGTCGAGCATCTCGTTCACGCGGGGACGGGCCGCCTGCAGCGAACTCGCGCGGCCGTGGGCGAAGAGCGGCTCGGCGAGGCACTCCGCGATCGTCAGCAGCGGGTTGAAACTCGTCGCGGGATCCTGGAACGCGAAGCCGATCTCGGGCCGAAGCGGAGCGAGCCGCCGCGGCTTCGCGTCGCGCATCTCGTGGCCGAGCACCCGCATCGAACCGCCGACCACCTTCGTCAGGCCGATGACGGCGCGGCCGATCACGGTCTTGCCCGATCCCGACTCGCCCATGAGGCCCACGACCTCGCCGGCGTGGGTCGCGAGCGAGATCCCCTTCACCGCCTCGACCGGCGCGCCGTCGGTGGCGAACGTCACCCTGAGGTCGGAGATTTCGACGATGTCGTTCAGGTCGCTTCCTTCAATCGCCTGCGCCGGCGCAGCCGCGGGTCGGAGAGGTCGTTGAGGCTCTCGCCCACGAGCGTGATGCCGAGCACAACGAGCACGATGGCCGCGCCGGGGAACACGCTCGTCCACCAGATGCCGCTCGTCACGTCGGCGACCGAGCGGTTGAGGTCGTAGCCCCACTCGGCGGCGGCGGTCGCCTCGATGCCGAAGCCGAGGAAGCCGAGGCCCGCGAGGGCGAGCAGCGCCTCGGAGGCGTCGAGCGTCACCACGACGGGCAGCGAGCGCACCGAGTTGCGCAGCACGTGGGTGATGAGGATGCGGCGCGTCGGCACGCCGATGACGCGCGCGGCGTCGACGAACGGCTCCGCCCGCACCCGCACCACCTCGGCGCGCACCACCTGAAGTATTGCGGCACGAACACCGCGGTGATCGAGAGCGCGGTGGCCAGGATGCCGCCGAGCAGCGTGGACTGGCCGCGGCTGATGACGATCGACATCACTATCGCGAGCAGCAGCGACGGGAAGGCGTAGATCGCGTCGCACAGCACCACGAGGATGCGGTCGAGCCAGCCCCCGAAGTAGCCCGAGAGCAGGCCCAGCGCGATGCCGAGGAAGATCGAGGCGATGATGGCCGCGAGGATCACGAAGAGCGCGGTCTGCGCGTCCCAGATGACCCGCGACAGCACGTCGAAGCCCGACACGGTCGTGCCAAGCAGGTTCATCGCGTCGGGCGCCTGCTGGGTGCCGGACGAGACCCGTCGACGGCCTGCTGCGCCCAGCTGTAGGGCGCGATGAGCGGCGCGAACGCCGCGAGATGAAGCCGAGGCCCTTCCATTCGATGGCGGCCCCGTCACGGCTTCGTGATCCGGGTCTGTGGCTCCCCGAAAAAGTTCCAGACGGATCCCGCCCTCGAGCTGTGCGCTTCCACCGTTCTCTGCAGGGCACCAGCACTAGCCTGGTGCTGTGACCCAGCAGCCCCGCTCCCGACTGCGCTGGGAGATCGCCATCGTCCTGGCGCTCTCCTTCGGCGCCTCCGGCGTCTACGCGATCGTGGCGATCGTGGAGCGCCTCACGCGCGAGGCTGCGCTCGCCTCGCAGACGGCCACCATCAACCGCTCGCTCGCCGACCGGCCGGTCTTCGACCTCGTCTACCAGCTGCTGGCCTTCGCGTTCGGGCTGGCACCCGTCGCGCTCGTCGTCTTCCTGCTCTGGCGGGGATCCCGCCCGCACCTCTCACGGCTCGGCCTCGGCTCAGCGCCCGGCCTGCGCCGGCGATGGCTGCGCGAGACTGGCGGCGGCTTCGCGCTGGCCGCGGTCATCGGCATCCCCGGCATCGCGTTCTACCTCTTCGCGAAAGGGATCGGGATCAACGCGACCGTCGTGCCCACCGCACTCGACGCCTACTGGTGGACCGTGCCCGTGCTCGTGCTGCAGGCGCTGCGCGCCGCCCTCGGCGAGGAGCTGATCGTGGTGGCCTACCTCTTCGACCGGCTGAGGCGGCTCGGAGTCGGCACCGTGGCGACGATCGTGTCGAGCGCGCTGCTGCGCGGCAGCTACCACCTCTACCAGGGCTTCGGGGGCTTCATCGGCAACGTGGCGATGGGGCTCGTCTTCGGCTGGGCGTATCACCGCTGGGGCAGATCCCTCCCCCTCATCATCGCCCACTGGATCCTCGACATCGTGAGCTTCGCGGGGTACCCGATCGCGCTGGCGCTCTGGCCGGCGCTCTTCGCCGCGGCGTGACCCTGGCCGCCCCGCGCTACTCGATGCTCTTGACGAAGGCGTCGGTGAGGCCCCACAGCTCGTCGTAGAGCTCGGGGGCGGCGGCGCAGCGCTCGGCGGGCTTCAGCACCTCGTACTTGCCGGCGTCGGTCTTGACGGCGCCCCAGTGCCCGTCGCACGGGAACTGCTGGATGAGCGGGCTGTCGAGCCACAGCTCGGTGTTTCCGTTCTCGAGCGTGTAGCTGGTCAAGCCGAACTTGGCGCTCAGCACGGCGCTGACGTCCCACTGCGAGATGTCCAGAGGCGGCAGGGTCTCCCCCACCTCGACTTCCGGCACCTCTTCCGAGCCGGCATCGGAGCCCTCGTCCGGCGTCTGCGTCTCCTCGGATGCGGCCGGGGTCGTCGGCTCCGTCGTCTGTGAGGACTGCTCCGTCTGCTGCGAAGCGGCATCCGATCCCGCATCGTCCTGGGCCCCGCGCGCGATGTTCACCACGATGATCGAGGCCACGATGGCCAGCACCGCGATAATGCCGACGACGATCCACGGCTTCGCCGCCGCACCCGGACCGTCGCCGTCGCGCGGCTTCCGAGGCCGCTGCGGCTTCGGGGCGGGGCGCTCGGCCGGCAGCTGCGCGGTCCTGATCCGCTCGGCCTGCTCCTGCTGCAGGCGCCGGCGCGCCGGAACGGGCTGCGGATCCTCCGCGATCGGTCCGAAGAGTTCCTCGAGTGGATCTTTGCTCACGCCACTACCCTAGCCACTTCCCATGGGAGCTCCGAAACACCGCCCCCGGGGCGCTCCCGCTCATCGCAGCGCCGCGCGGATCGCCTCTCGCCTGGCGTCGAATCCGCGCACCTTCGCGAGGTGCCGCTCCATGATGCCGGAGTCGCGCAGGGCGATCGTGCCGGGGTCCCCGCGCTCGATGCCGGCCCGCCACCGCGCGGCGATGAGCTCCATCCGCGCGTCGACGGCGTCGAGCAGCTCGCCCGGGCCGATCCCTCCGTACGCCTCGGCGGCGAGCGCGAGCCGCCGCGCCGCATCGGGCAGCGGGATCTCCCGCAGCAGGGGCACCCCGCTCCAGCAGAGGAAGGCGAGGTCGTCGACGGGCCGGCCGGGGCCCGCCCGATCCCAGTCGATCATGCCGGCGAACGCCCCTCCGGCCACGACCCAGTTGTAGAGGCCGGGGTCGTTGTGGCAGATCACCTCGTCGGGCCGCAGCCGCTGCACCCCCTGCCGCCACTCGAGCGGCTCGGGGCGGAAGTCGCGCACGGTGTCGTGGAACCGCCGCAGCCACGCCGCCGCCGCCGCCAGCGCGTCGTCGCCCGCCTGCTCGGTCTCGGGATCGAGCGTGTCGCCCGGGAGATAGTCGAGGATCTCGCGCCCCGCGTCGTCGAAGCCGTGCACGCGGGGCACGCCGTCGAGGCCGTGCTCGCACAGGTACTCCAGCAGCCGGTGCACGGCTGGCGTCCACGGCCCCGTCGGCCGGTGCACACGCGCCTCGCCGCGGGGATCACCGATGCGCCAGACGCCCCCGGATCCCCCGGGCAGGTACTCGCTCTCCACGTAACGACTGTAGCGGGCGCGAGTAAGGGCTAGGCCGGTCGAGCGCGGCACACCAGCGGTCGAGCGCGGCACACCAGCGGTCGAGCGCGGCACACCGCCGGTCGGGCGCGGCGGCCCGCCGATTGAGCGCGGCCGAAATCAAGAGCCCGGCGGTAGGGTTTCGACTCCGCTTCGCTCCGATCAACCGGCGTTCCCGCCCGAGCGACCGAGCCCCCCTTTTTTACGCCGGGTGGACGCGCTGCTGGACCTCGTGCAGCACGACCGGAGCCGTGGCCGGCGGCGGCTCGCCGTGCAGCTGCACGTGCAGCCGTTCCATGCGCGTGTCGAGCTCGTCGGCGATGTCGGCGGCGAGCTTCAGCTCGCGCGTGAGCGTGCCGGGCACCTGGCGCGCGTACTTGTAGTAGATCTTGTGCTCGAGACTCGCCCAGAAGTCCATGGCGATCGTGCGGAACTGCACCTCGACGGGTACGTCCACCCGGCCGCTCGACATGTAGACCGGCACCGACAGGATCGTGTGCAGGCTCTTGTAGCCGTTCGGCTTGGGCGAGGCGATGTAGTCCTCGACCTCGAGCACGGTGATGTCGTCCTGCTGGGTGAGCAGGTCGAAGAGGCGGTAGACGTCACGCTTGAACGCGCAGGTGATGCGCACTCCCGCGATGTCGCGCACCTGGCCGCGGATTTCGTCGAAGTCGGTGCCGATCCCGAGCCGCTCCAGCTTCGCGACGAGGCTGTCGACCGACTTCACCCGGCTCGATACGTGCTCGATGGGGTTGTACTCGTGCATGTGCACGAACTCCTCGCGCAGGATCGAGAGCTTCGTCTCGACCTCCTGCATGCCGAAGCGGTACTCGAGCAGGAAGCGCTGCATCCGGTCGCCGAGCGAGCGGAGCGCGCTCGCGGAGATGGTGATCTCGTCTTCGTTCGGGATCGCCGAGGCGAGCCCGCCTGCGCGAGGGCCCGGGATCCCGCCCTGCCCGCTTCCGGAGGAGCCGGTGCCCGAGCTTTCCAGTGCCGCAGTGCTCATGCGATCCACCCTAGCGACCCCGCCGCCGAACCCCCTGAGACTCTCTGCACTCGCTCAGGCGAGACCGGCGATGAGGTTGATGACGGTGGCGATGATGCCCGCCCCGAAGAGGTAGGCGAGCATCGTCTGCGCGATCACGATGCGCCTGCACCCCCCCCCCCCGCAGCGGCGAGGCTCGCCACGCTGCCGACGAC
>JASGDX010000081.1:0-14952 GCA_047606985.1 Leucobacter sp.
AGCCGACGGAGCCCGGCGCCGCCGGCCGCGCGCACGGCGTCGGCGGCGCGGGCCAGGTCTCCGCAGGCGGCGATGCCGTACGCCGCGAGGATCCGCGCCGAGGCCTCCAGGTAGGTCCGGGGAGAGGGGTACCGCCCGGCCGCGAGGGACTCGGCCCGCCTCGCTGCCGCGCGATCGCCGCGCGAACCGGCGCAGAGCCCGATGAGGCTCTCGCCCAGCGCGCACCAGACCGGCTCGGCCCGGACCTCCGGCCGCGCGAGCACCCGCTGCAGCAGCGCCTCGGCCTCGGCCGAACGCCCGGAGAAGAAGAGCAGCCGCACCGGGAGGAAGGGGATGGACGCGATCGAGTCCCCGCCGGACGCTTCGACGCCGGCGGCGGATCCCGCGACGATGAGCGGCTCGGCGCTCCAGTCGTGGCCGGGGAAGAAGGCGTCGAGCGCCTGCGCGGCGAGCGCCACGCGCCCGGTCGCGAAGAGCGCCTCGACGCACAGTGCCACCGCGAAGGCCGGGAGCGCGGGGCCGGCTGCGGGACCGCCTCCTCCCGACCCCCACCGCCCCGCCGAGACGAACCCCTCGCGCAGCTCCCACAGCTCCGCCGCGAGCCCCTCCGCCCTCGCCTCGTCCGCCGCCCACACGTGCCCAGCGCTCGCCATCAGCCGAGCAGCGCAGGCGAGCAGCCGAGCCGACGGATCGGTCGAGCCGGTGACGCCCGATCCCGAGTCGCTCGACCCGGCGACGGGCGGGCTCAGCAGCAGCGCCTCCTCGCTCGCCGTCACGGCGCCCGGATAGTCGGCGGCGATGAAGCGGGCGAGCGCCCGCACGGCCGCCAGCGCGGCCGGATCGACGCCCTCAGCCGCCGCCCGATCGGCGAGCGCGAGCGCGTTCCGCGGGTCGTTGCGCACCGCGAGCGCTGCGATGCGGTCGAGCGTGGGATCGTGCGCCATGCACCGAAGGTAGCAGCGCGGAGTGCTCCCGAGGCGCGTTCCCCGGTCCGTTACGCGCGGCGTCGCCGGACGCGCGCCGAGATCGCGACGATCGCGCGCCACCCCAGCAGGAACGCGCCGAGCACCGCCGTCGCGACGATGACGAAGGGGAGCGCGATCCCGCCGCCGGTGAGCGCTCGCAGCAGCATGCCGATCGCCACCGATCCGAGCCACAGCGGCACCCCCGAGCGCAGCACGGCGAACGGACGCCGCCAGACCAGCGCGGCGATCCACATGACCGCCAGCCCGGCGAGGAACGGCCAGGCCGTGCCGGCCAGACCCGGCAGCGTGGCCTCGCGCGCGTGCTCGCTGCGGCCCAGCGCGGCGAACAGGATCACGAGTGCCGCGTCGACCGCGGCGGCCAGGACGACGGGCGCGGGACGGGGAGCGGGCTGAGTGGACATCGCCACCAGTCTAGGGGCGCGGTCGGGGAGGGGCGGGATCCCGCAGCCCGGCACGGGGGCTCAGACCGCCGAGCGTCGCACCGCCTCGAGCACCGCGTCGTGCAGCGCCCCGTTCGTGGCCAGCGAGCTGCCGTTCCAGGCGCTCTCCGAGCCCTCGATGTCGGTGAAGCGACCGCCGGCCTCGCGCACGATCGGCACGTGCGCAGCGAGGTCGTAGGCCTTCACGTCGAACTCGGCCACGATGTCGACGAGGCCCTCCGCGAGCAGCATGTACGACCAGGAGTCGCCGTAGGCGCGATCCCGCCACACGCGCTCCTGGAGATCGAGCAGCGAGTCGAGGCGGCCCGCCCTGCGCCACTGGTCGATGCTCTGGAAGCTCAGGGAGGCGTCGGCGAGCCGCCCGACGCCCGAGACGCGGAGGCGACGCGGATCCTCGCCTGCCTGCCTGCCCCACGCGCCGCCGCCGAGTTCCGCCCACCAGCGCGCGCCGAAGGCGGGCGCGGAGACGACGCCGACCGTGGGCAGCCCGTCGACCTCGAGGGCGATGAGCGTGGCCCAGTTGGGCACCCCGCGCAGGAAGTTGGCGGTGCCGTCGATGGGATCGAGGATCCAGCGCCGCCCGCCGCCCTCGCCGCTGCCCGACTCCTCGCCGAAGAAGGCGTCGTGCGGCCGCTCCGCCTCGATGCGCTCGCGCAGGGCGCGCTCGACCGCCAGGTCTGCGTCGGTGACGTGCGTGCGATCTGGCTTCGTGTCGACGCGCAGGTCGGTCGCACGGAAGCGGGGGAGCGAGATCGCGTCGGCGAGATCGGCCAGCTCGAGAGCGAAGGCGAGATCGGCGGAGGGGGTGGGGAGCGACTGGGTCATCGGACTCGGCTTCCTGGACGTGGTCTGAACCGGAGGTGGACGGAACCGCCGGGTACGCGAAAGGCCCGGCACTCAGTGCCGGGCCTTTCGCGATACGTGCGCCCTCACGGGCTCGAACCGTGGACCCGCTGATTAAGAGTCAGCTGCTCTACCAACTGAGCTAAAGGCGCGTGCTGCTCGCTGAGCAACGAGGAATACTCTAGCACGCCCCGCGTCGAGGGCAAAAATCAACCGGGATGCTCCGGGCGTGGCGGTGCGGCTCTGCCGGCGCGCGTCCGCAAGCGCGTCTCGGCGGGGTGTCGACGGCGTTCGCGGCGGCGCACCAGCAGCGCCGATGCCGCAGCCACCGCGATCAGCGAGCCCGTCATCACGGCCAGTCGAGCCGTGTCGGCATCGGCGGGATGCTCGAAGCTCAACTCCGTGACGAGCAGGGAGACGGTGAAGCCCACCCCTGCCAGCGCGGCGACTCCGATGAGCTCCCGCCAGCGCACCGCCTCGTCGAGCTCCGCCCGGGTGAACCGGGTGAGCAGCCAGGTGGTGAGCGAGATGCCGATCGGCTTGCCGAGCACGAGCCCGGCCATGACCCCGAGTGCGATCGGATCGAGCGGGAACCGGGACTCCCCGCCGACGGCGACGCCCGCCGCGAAGAAGGCGAACACGGGCACCGCGACGCCGCTCGACAGCGGCCGGAAGCGGTGCTCGAGGGTCTCGGCCAGGCGCGTGCCCCGCTTGCCCGAGACGGGCACGGTGAAGGCCAGCGCCACGCCGGCGATCGTGGCGTGGATGCCCGAGGCGTGCACGAGGGCCCACGCGACGACCCCGATGGGGAGCAGCAGCAGCCAGGGCGCCCAGGCCGATTCTGCGAGCCGCGGGGCGAAGGCGCGGGCCACGAAGGCGTAGACGGCGATGACGGCGACCGCGGCTGCGAGCGCCGCGATCTGCACGCCGTTCGTGTAGAAGGTCGCGATGATCGCGATCGCGATGAGATCGTCGACCACCGCGAGCGTGAGGAGGAACATGCGCAGCGCCGGCGGGATGCGGGGGGCGATGAGGCCCAGCACCGCCACGGCGAAGGCGATATCGGTGGCCGCAGGGATCGCCCAGCCGTGCACTCCCGGCGATCCCGCGGTGAACGCGATGTAGATGAGGCCAGGCATCGCGACGCCTCCGAACGCCGCCGCAACCGGCACGATCGCGGTGGAGATCCGGCGCAGCTCGCCGTCGACGAACTCGCGCTTCAGCTCCAGGCCGACCATGAAGAAGAAGATCGCGAGCAGGCCGTCGGAGGCCCAGTGCCCGACGCTGAGGTCGAGGTGGAGGCCGGCCGGGCCGACCTTCGCATCGCGCAGGGAGAGGTAGGCGTCGGCGAGCGGACTGTTCGCGGCGATGAAGCCGAGCAGCGCGGCGACCATGACGAGCACGCCGCCGGGCAGCTCGGCCCGCAGCAGCGCGCTGATGCGGCCGGCCTCGCGCGGGTCGGCGAGGAAGAGGACGCGGCGGCGCGGGCAGCTCCGGCCGGGGGATCGCGTCGAGGAGGGCGGCATGCTGGCCTTTCGGGGTCGGTCGATCGCTCTGCCGACCAGACTTCCCGGCGCACCGCCGCCTATTCTAGCCGTCGTGCGGAGGGTCAGGCACGCGTGCGCGGATCAGCGGCCCCGAGACGCAGCACTACCGCTTGCGGCGCTGCTTCTGCTCCTTGGCGAGCTGCTTCTCGGCCTCCTGCGCCGAGTCGAACTCATCGTCCTGCTCCTGCATCGCCACGGCGGCGATGGAGAGGGCCAGCCCGGCGAGCCAGACGCCCCAGACGATGAGCCGCCGCCAGTCCTTGCGCATGGACTGCGAGCGGCGGGCGGTGGAGAGGGCCCCGGCGGCCGCACCGATGACCCCCGGATTGGTGATGTACTTCCCGATGGACATGGGGCCAGCCTAGCGGGTGCGGTACGCTGGGCGCAGAGGCGGGGAGGGTCCCGCTGTTCGGAATTCTCAAGAGAGGTCAGTGATGGCGAAGCATAACGAGGCGCTGTTCGAGGAGAGCTCGCAAGGCGCGGTGGGCGCCGTGACCGGGCTCGTCTTCATCCTGTCGATGGTGCTCGTGGTCGGCGGGTTCTGGCTGATGAGCTTCGGCATCAACCCCTCGCTCGGCGCCGCGGAGCTGTGGACCTTCGCGGGCGGCCTGGCGGCGACGGTGCTCGGCTTCGCGCTGCCCTTCACCCTGCTGCCGGCTCTCGGGAAGTAGCAGGCCGTGCCCGAGATCGACATGAAGCCGCGGAGCCGCGACGTCACCGACGGGATCGAGAAGGCCGCAGCTCGTGGCATGCTCAGGGCCGTCGGCATGGGCGATGCCGACTGGGACAAGCCCCAGATCGGCATCGCGAGCTCCTGGAACGAGATCACCCCCTGCAACCTGAGCCTCGACCGCCTGGCGCAGGGGGCGAAGGAAGGCGTGCACTCGGGCGGCGGCTACCCGCTGCAGTTCGGCACGATCTCGGTCTCCGACGGCATCTCGATGGGGCACGAGGGCATGCACTTCTCGCTCGTCTCCCGCGAGGTGATCGCCGACTCCGTCGAGACCGTGGTGATGGCCGAGCGCCTCGACGGCACCGTCGTGCTCGCCGGCTGCGACAAGTCGCTGCCCGGCATGCTGATGGCCGCCGCACGCCTCGACCTCGCCTCGGTCTTCCTCTACGCAGGCTCCATCGCCCCCGGCTGGGTGAAGCTCACCGACGGCACCCAGAAGGAGGTCACGATCATCGACGCCTTCGAGGCGGTCGGAGCCTGCAAGGCCGGCACGATGAGCGAAGAGGATCTCAAGCGCATCGAGTGCGCCATCGCCCCGGGCGAGGGCGCCTGCGGCGGCATGTACACCGCCAACACGATGGCGTCGATCGCCGAGGCGCTCGGCATGAGCCTGCCGGGCTCGGCCGCGCCTCCCAGCGCCGACCGCCGCCGCGACTACTTCGCGCACCGCTCGGGCGAGGCGGTCGTCAACATGATCCGCCAGGGGATCACGGCCCGCGACATCATGACCAAGAAGGCCTTCGAGAACGCGATCGCGCTGCTCATGGCCTACGGCGGGTCCACCAATGCGGTGCTGCACCTGCTCGCCATCGCCCGCGAGGCCGACGTCGACCTGACCCTCGCCGACTTCAACCGCATCGGCGCCAAGGTGCCCCATCTCGCCGACATGAAGCCCTTCGGCAAGTACGTGATGGCCGACATCGACCGCCACGGCGGCGTGCCCGTCGTGCTGAAGGCGCTGCTCGACGCCGGTCTGCTGCACGGCGACGCGCTCACCGTCACCGGCAAGACCATGGCCGAGAACCTCGCCGAGCTGAACCCCGATCCGATCGACGGCGAGGTCGTGCACCAGCTCGACGACCCGATCCACGCCACGGGCGGGCTGACGATCCTGCACGGCACGCTCGCTCCCGAGGGCGCGGTCGTGAAGACCGCCGGCTTCGACGCCGAGGTGTTCGAGGGCCCGGCGCGCGTCTTCGACCGCGAGCGCGCCGCCATGGACGCCCTCACCGAGGGCGCGATCGCCAAGGGCGACATCGTGGTGATCCGCTACGAGGGGCCCAAGGGTGGCCCCGGCATGCGCGAGATGCTCGCCATCACCGCGGCCATCAAGGGCGCGGGGCTCGGAAAAGATGTACTACTATTGACGGACGGGCGATTCTCGGGCGGCACAACCGGCCTCTGCATCGGCCATATCGCGCCTGAGGCGACGGACGGAGGTCCGGTCGCCCTGGTCCGCGACGGAGACCTGATTCGGGTCGACATCGCCGCACAAACGCTCGATCTGCTGGTAGATCCCGCCGAGCTCGAGGCCCGACGAGAAAGCTGGGCCCCGCTTCCCCCGCGATACACGCGCGGTGTTCTGGCGAAGTACGCGAAGCTCGTGCGCTCGGCCTCCGAGGGGGCCGTCACCGGATAGCCGCTCCGCGCCGATCCTCCGTCCCGGTTCCGCCGGCTCGGCTGCGCGCCCGGCATCGGGCGCGCGCTCGCGCGATCAGGCTCTCGCCGCGATCCCGCCGCCATCGCATCCACAACTTCTACTGAGAAAGCAAGCAATGACCTCGGAATCGAGTGCAATCCCCCCATCGCCAGGATCCGCTGCGCGCAGCGAGCGGATGACCGGCGCCCAGGCCGTCGTCCGCAGCCTCGAAACCCTCGGCGTCACCGATGTCTTCGGGCTGCCCGGCGGCGCCGTGCTGCCGCTCTACGACACGCTCATGGACAACAACAGGCTGCGCCACGTGCTCGTGCGCCACGAGCAGGGCGGCGGGCACGCGGCCGAGGGCTTCGCCGCCGCGAGCGGCAAGGTCGGCGTCTGCATCGCCACCTCGGGGCCCGGCGCGACCAACCTCGTCACCGCGATCGCCGACGCCTACATGGACTCGGTGCCGCTGCTCGCGATCACGGGCCAGGTGTTCTCGCACCTCATGGGCAGCGACGCATTCCAGGAGGCCGACATCGTGGGCATCACGATGCCCATCACGAAGCACTCCTTCCTCGTGAAGCGCCCGGAGGATGTGCCCGGCGCGATCGCCGCGGCCTTCCACCTCGCCTCGACCGGCCGCCCCGGCCCCGTGCTCGTGGACATCACGAAGGACGCGCAGGAGGGCGAGTTCGACTTCGTGTGGGATCCCCGCGTCGAGCTGGCCGGCTACCGCCCGATCACCAAGGCCAACAGCAAGCAGATCCAGGCCGCGGCCGATCTCATCGCCGAAGCCGAGCGCCCCGTCTTCTACGTGGGCGGCGGCGTGGTCCGCGCCGGCGCCGCGCAGGAACTGCTGCAGCTCGCCGAACTCGTGGGCGCCCCGGTGGTCACGACGCTCATGGCGCGCGGCGTCTTCCCCGATTCGCACCCGCAGCATCTCGGCATGCCAGGCATGCACGGCACCGTCCCGGCGGTGCTCGCGCTGCAGGAGGCCGACCTGCTCATCACGCTCGGCGCGCGCTTCGACGACCGCGTGACCGGTAAAGCAGCGCTCTTCGCCCCCGAGGCGAAGATCATCCACGCCGACATCGATCCCGCTGAGATCGGCAAGATCCGCCCGGCCGACGTGCCCATCGTCGGCGACGCGGCCGACGTGATCTCCGACCTCATCGCCGCCGTCTCCACGGCGAAGATCGGTCGCGAGTTCGCCGATCTCACCGCCTGGTGGGAGCGCCTGCGCCTGCTGCAGGAGAAGTTCCCGCTCGGCTACCAGAAGACGAGCGACGGGCTGCTCTCGCCCCAGCACGTGATCCAGCGCATCGGCGAGCTCACCGGTCCCGAGGCCGTCTACGCCGCGGGCGTCGGCCAGCACCAGATGTGGGCCGCCCAGTTCATCCAGTACGAGCGCCCCAACGCCTGGCTCAACTCGGGCGGCGCCGGCACCATGGGGTACGCGGTGCCCGCGGCGATGGGCGCCAAGGTCGCCGAGCCCGATCGCGTCGTGTGGGCGATCGACGGCGACGGCTGCTTCCAGATGACCAACCAGGAGCTCGCCACCTGCGTGGTGAACGACATCCCCATCAAGGTGGCGGTGATCAACAACTCCTCGCTGGGCATGGTGCGTCAGTGGCAGACCCTCATCTACGACGGCCGCTACTCCAACACCGAGCTCAACACGGGCCACGGCTCGCAGCGCGTGCCCGACTTCGTGAAGCTGGGCGACGCCTACGGCTGTCTCTCGCTGCGCGTCGAGCGCGAGGATCAGGTCGACGACGCCATCAAGCTGGCGCTCGAGACCAACGACCGCCCCGTGGTCATCGACTTCGTGGTGAGCGCCGACGCGATGGTGTGGCCCATGGTGCGCCAGGGCACCTCCAACAGCGATATCCAGTACGCCCTCGATCACAGCCCCGAGTGGGGGGAGGAGTAATCATGAGCCGCCACGTACTCAGCCTCCTCGTCGAGGACAAGCCCGGCCTGCTGACGCGCGTCGCGGGCCTCTTCGCCCGCCGCGGCTTCAACATCGAGTCGCTCGCCGTCGGCCCGACCGAGGTGCGCGGGCTGTCGCGCATCACGGTGGTCGTCGACGAGGACGAGGTGCTGCTCGAGCAGGTCACCAAGCAGCTCAACAAGCTCGTCAACGTCATCAAGATCGTCGAGCTCGACGAGACGACCTCGGTGCAGCGCGAGCACGTGCTCATCAAGGTGCGGGCCGACAACCAGTCGCGCTCCCACGTGCTCGAAGCCGTCAACCTGTTCCGCGCCCGCGTCGTCGACGTGGTGCCCGAGGCCCTCACCATCGAGGTCACGGGCGACAGCGGCAAGATCGACGCGTTCCTCAAGGTGCTCGAGCAGTACGGCATCAAGGAGATCGCGCAGTCGGGCCTCATCGCGATGGGGCGCGGCGCGAAGTCGATCACCGAGCGGGTCTTCAAGAATTGACGGCGCCCGCGCCGTCATCCTGCGGCGGCGAAGCCGATTGCGGGATCCACAACAGAACAGCGTCATCCTGCGGCGGCGGAGCCGATCGCAGGATCCCGATCCCGAACCACCTATCAGACGAGATTCTGCGACTTCGCGCAGAATGACGATATAGGTTTCCAGAACCGAACAACATAAGGAGAATCCAGTGGCAGAGATGTACTACGACGCCGACGCCGACCTCTCGATCGTCCAGGGCAAGAAGGTGGCCGTGGTCGGCTACGGCTCGCAGGGCCATGCGCACGCCATGAACCTGCGCGACTCGGGCGTCGAGGTCGTCATCGCGCTCAAGGAAGGCTCGAAGTCGATCCAGAAGGCCGAGGAGGCCGGTTTCGAGGTCAAGTCCGTGGCCGACGCGGCCGAGTGGGCTGACCTCATCATGATCCTCGCCCCCGATCAGCACCAGCGCTCGATCTACAGCGAGTCGATCAAGGACAAGCTGACCCCGGGCAAGACCCTCGCCTTCGCGCACGGCTTCAACATCCGCTTCGGCTACATCGAGGCGCCCGAGGGCGTCGACGTGATCCTCGTCGCCCCGAAGGCTCCCGGCCACACCGTGCGCCGCGAGTTCGAGGCAGGCCGGGGCATCCCCGACATCATCGCCGTCGAGGTCGACGCCACCGGCACCGCCTGGGAGACCGCGAAGTCGTACGCCAAGGCGATCGGCGGCACCCGCGTCGGCGTCATCAAGACCACCTTCACCGAGGAGACCGAGACCGACCTCTTCGGCGAGCAGGCCGTGCTCTGCGGCGGCATGAGCCACCTCGTGCAGGCGGGCTTCGAGACCCTCACCGAGGCCGGCTACCAGCCCGAGATCGCCTACTTCGAGGTGCTGCACGAGCTCAAGCTCATCGTCGACCTCATGTGGGAGGGCGGCATCGCCAAGCAGCGCTGGAGCATCTCCGACACCGCCGAGTACGGCGACTACGTCTCGGGCCCCCGCATCATCGATGCTGGCGTCAAGGAGCGCATGCAGGGCGTGCTCGCAGACATCCAGTCGGGCGCCTTCGCCAAGCGCTTCATCGACGACCAGGACAACGGCGCCGTCGAGTTCCAGGAGTTGCGCGCCAAGGAGGAGCAGCACCCCATCGAGAAGACCGGCGTCGAGCTGCGCAAGCTCTTCGCCTGGCAGAAGAGCGACGACGACTACACCGACGGCACCGCCGCCCGCTGAGTCCGAGTCGCGGGTGGGTGCCGTCGGTGTAGTCAAGACGGCTGCGTTCATCACTGAGGATCGCGAGCGATCTTCACGAACCGACGGCACCGCCGCCCGCTGAGTCGCGTACAGCGCTGAGAGCGCCCGTTCATCGAGCTTGCTGAGATGGACGGGCGCTCTCGCGTCTCCGGTCAGCCGCGCCGCGACCGCCGTTCCGACGGCGCTCACCGTTGTTACGGACGTCGAGGCCGGTTTTCATCCGTCGGAACGGTGAGCGCCGCGATAACGGTCAGTGCTGCTGCGCGGGTGAGTGCTGCTGCTGCGGGCGGGCGCGGGCGAGCACGGCGGCTCGGGCCGCCGATCGATGCCGGGGATCGGCCGGCAGAGTTCAGGGGTCGAGCTGCAGCCGGTAGCCCATGCCCGGCTCCGTGACGAGGTACCGCGGCGATGCGGGATCGGGCTCGAGCTTCTTGCGCAGCTGCGAGAGGTACAGGCGCAGGTAGCCGGTGTCTCGCACGTGGTCGGTGCCCCAGATGTGGGTGAGCAGGGTCTGGCGGGTGACGAGCCGGCCCGCGTTGCGGATGAGCAGCTCGATCACCTGCCACTCCGTGGGCGTCAACCGGATGGTCCGCTCGCCCCCGCCGGAGCGGTCGGTCGCGCTGCGGGCGGCGAGGTCGATCGTGATCGCGCCCAGTTGCACGCTCGGGCTCGGCTGGTCCTGCGGCAGCCGCCGCGTGAGCGCCCGGATGCGCGCGAGCAGCTCCTCGACCGAGAACGGCTTGGTGACGTAGTCGTCGGCCCCGGCGTCGAGCGCCTCCACCTTGTCGTCCGATCCCGCGCGGCCCGAGACGACGAGGATCGGGGCCTCCGACCAGCCGCGGATGCCCTGGATCACCTCGACGCCGTCGAAGCGCGGCATGCCGAGGTCGAGCAGCAGCAGATCGGGGCGGTGCTCTGCGGCGGCTGCGATCGCCTCGGCGCCGTCGGAGGCCGTGACCACCTCGTAGCCCTTGGCGGACAGGGTGATGCGCAGCGCCCGGAGCATCTGCGGGTCGTCGTCGGCGATGAGGATCCTCATGATGCCCCCTGCGCATCGTCGTCCGTGCGGACGGTATCGTCGTCGCCCATGCGACCGGTCTCGCCGTCGGCCGCGAGACCGATGACCATCGTCAGCCCGCCGCCCGGTGTCTCCTCCGGCTCGAGGGTGCCGCGCATGCCCTCCACGAATCCGCGGGAGAGCGCGAGGCCGAGCCCGAGGCCCGTGCTGTTGTCGGTGTCGCCGAGGCGCTGGAAGGGCACGAACACGTCTCCCCGTCGCTCGGGCGGGATCCCGGGCCCGCGGTCCGCGATCCGGATCTCGATGCGATCCCCGACCGCGCGGGTGCCGACGCGCACGGGTGTGCCTGGCGGTGCGTAGCGCGTCGCGTTGGCCAGCAGGTTGACGAGCACCCGCTGCAGCAGCACGGGATCCGCGAGCGCCCGCCCCGCCCCGTGCTTCAGATCGAGCTCGACGTCTGCCGGGTCGAGCCCCAGCTCGTCGAGGGCGGGCACGATCGCTTCCGCCGGATCCACCGGAACGGCGGAGATGGCGAGCACACCGGCCTGCACCCGGCTCACGTCGAGCAGATCGGTGAGGAGCGCCGAGAGCGCGCCGAGGCTCTCGTCGGCGGTCACGAGCAGTTCGTCGGCGTCGGCCGGCGACAGCGAGCCGGCAGCGCTGCGGAGGCCGCCCACCGCCGCCGTCGCCGAGGCGAGCGGCCGGCGCAGATCGTGGCTGAGGGCCGAGAGCAGGGCCCCGCGCACCCGATCGGAGGCGGCGATGGGCTCGATCTCGCTGGCGGTCTCCTCGAGGTCGCGGCGCTCCAGGGCCGCCGCCAGCTGCGCGGTGATCGCGGAGAGGATCGGGCGCTCCGACGCGGGGAGCTGTCCGCCGCTGAGCTCGAGGGCGGCGCGATCGCCGACCGCGATGCTGCGGGATCCGGATCCCGGTCCCGAACCGGATCCCGATCTCGAGCCGGATCCGGGTCCCGGGCCGGGCCCCGATCCCTCGCGCGCGCCGGATCCGGATCTCGCTCCGTCCGCACCATCGGAGGCCGCGCCCGGAGCGGCCGCCCCCGGAGCGGCCGCCCCCGACTCTGCGACCACCGCGCCGCCTTCGATCAGGCGCACCCGGTCGAGGGCGAAGGCCTCCCGGGTGCGGTCGAGCAGCGCCTGCACCGCGTCCTGACCGCGCAGCACGCTCTCGGCGACCGCCTGCAGCAGCCGGGATTCCGCGGCCGCCCGCTGCGCCGCGTGGGTCTGGCGGGCCGCGCGATCGACCACGTAGCTGACGAGCGCCGCGATGGCGATGTGCAGCAGGAGCGCGAGCAGGTGGATCGGATCGGCGATGCTCACGGTGTGGCGCGGCTCGATGAAGAAGACGTCGATGGTGAAGCCCGACAGGATCGCCGCGAACAGCGCGGGCCAGATGCCGCCGACCAGGGCGACCAGCACGACGAGCAGCTGGTAGCTGAGCACCTCGGCGGTGATGGCCTCGGAGGTGTGGAACGCGCGGAGCGGCCAGGTCAGCAGCGGCCCGCCGAGCACGGCGAGCGCGAAGCCGGCCAGCGTGCGGCGCGCGGTGAGCCCGCCGCGGAGCGCGGGGAGGGCGAGCGGATCGCCCGGCGCCGGCCGGCGGGTCTCTGCTCGTGGTGCCATGCGATCCTCCTCCGGGTGTTTTCGGGATGCGTGCGTTCGAGCTGCGCGTGTTCGGGATGCGGGCTCCGGGGGTCGAGGGTGCTCGCGGTTCCAGCGTAGGCGCATTCGCCGGGGCTCGGCCCGCGCGGACGCCGCGCTCAGGCGACGTGCACCCACGGTCTCCGGGTGCCGTCGGGCTCGGCCTCGCGCAGCACCTCGCGGGTCATGGGCGCGATCTCGCCCTCGCCGAAGAGCAGGAACTTCAGGAGGTTCGCCAGCGGGTGCCCCTCCGTCCAGCGGAAGTAGACGTGCGGGGTGCAGCCGAGGACGTCGCGCAGGTGCAGCGTCACCGCCGCGATCCCGTTGGGAACCGTGCTGCCCCGCACGGAGAGCACCCTGAATCCGTCGCGCTCGACGCCGCGCACCAGCAGCTCGTCCTCGAAGTCGGAGCTGTCGGCCACCTCGATCTCGATGAACAGCGCGTCGTCGTCGGGGAGGTGGTGGGCGAGGCGGGCGTGCCGCAGCTTCTGGCGATAGCGCTCGGCGCTGAGATCGTCCGGCTGGTGCGCGATGAGCCGCAGCGCGGCGCCGGGAGCCGCATCGATGAGCGATTCGGCAGCGGGATCGAGCCGCACGGACTCCGCGCGCAGCTCCGTCGACCGCGCGACGCGCGAGACGAAGCTCACGAGCAGGATGCCGAGGATGAAGCAGGCGGCGATCCTGATGCCGTCCGGGCGCTCGACGATGTTCGCGACGGTGGTGTAGGCGAAGACCGCGCTCGCGATCCCGAACCCGATCGTCGCCGCGCGCTGCCCCCGTCGACGCGCGGCGAGGGTCACGGCGATCGCGGCCGAGGTGATGAGCACGAGCACGCCGGTGGCGTAGGCGCCGCCCTGCGCGTCGACGCTGGCCCTGAAGAGCACGGTGATGAGGAAGGCGATCGCGGTGAACACCAGCACGAGCGGCCGGGTGGCGCGCGTCCAGCTCGGCGCCATGCCGTAGCGGGGCAGGTAGCGGGGCACGAGGTTCAGCAGTCCGGCCATGGCCGAGGCCCCGGCGAACCAGAGGATCGCGATGGTGACGAGATCGTAGGCGGTGCCGAAGCCCTCGCCGAGGTACGCGTGGGCGAGATAGGCGAGCGCGCGCCCGTTGGCCGCTCCGCCCTCCTGGAACTCCGAAGCGGGGATCAGGATCACCGTGGTGAACGACGAGGCGATGAGGAAGCCGCTCATGATGAGCGCGGAGGTGGTGAGGAGCCGCCTGGCGCCGCGGATGCGGCCGGCGGGGCGGTCTTCGGCGTCTTCGGCGTCGCCGCGCACCTGAGGCATCACGGCGACCCCGGTCTCGAAGCCCGACAGGCCCAGCGCCAGCTTCGGGAAGACGAGCAGCGCGATCGCGACGGCGAAGAGCGGGTCGCCGTGCTGCGCGGTGAGCACCGACCACCAGTCCCCGACGAGCGCCGGGGCCGAGGCCAGATGGCCGGCGGCCACCCCGATGACGACGAGGTTCAGCGCGAGGAACAGTGCGACCAGCACCGTGGCCACGCGGATCGCCTCGCGGAAGCCGCGCAGGAAGACGACGCCGAGAGCGGCGAGCAGCGCCAGGGTGATCACCACCTCCCTGCCGTGCAGCAGCTGCGGCGCGAGCGGGTTCTCCACGAGGTGGGCGGTGGCGTCGGCGGCCGACAGCGTCATGGTGATCATGAAGTCGGTGGCGGCGAAGCCGAGCAGCACGAGCACGGTGAGCTTGCCGCCCCAGCGGGGGAGGAGCTTCGCGAGCATGGCGATCGAGCCCGCGCCGTGCGGGCTCTCCTGCGCCACCCTGCGGTAGACCGGCAGCGCGCAGGCGAGGGTGACGAGCACGAGCACGATCGTGGCGAGCGGCGCGATGGCGCCCGCGGCGAGCGCGGCGATGGCCGGCTGGTAGCCGAGCGTGGAGAAGTAGTCGACGCCGGTGAGGCACATGACGCGCAGCCAGTGCGCGCGGCGGTGCTGCTCGGGGCGGCCGTGCGGGCCGGTCTGGCGCCCCGGCGCCTCGGCGGTCTCGGCGAGCAGCCAATCGCGCAGCCGGCGGCGATCCGGGGCGTCGTCGTCAACGGGTGCGGTCTCGAGCGACGAGCCGTGCGCGCGCGGCTCGGCTGCGGCCGATGCTGCGGCGATGCGGGACATGGGGACTCCGTTCGGATGATGCGGGCGCGCCTGGCGCCATCGATGGTCAGCTCCCATCGAACGCCTTTCCTGGCCGGGCGGCGGCGATCCTCACGGTTTCCATACGGGAACGCCGTCGAACCTCGCGGAATCCCTACGGGTCATGCGGCACTCGGTATTGCCATCTACCGGGACTCGGGCGTCGCTGCCTGATGACGCGAGTACCCGACCGGGATGGAGGCGGTCACCTGAAGGCTGCTGAGAGGCGGCCGCGGGCTCGAGTGCCGCATGACCCGTA
>JASGDX010000082.1:0-10811 GCA_047606985.1 Leucobacter sp.
CGCCGAGCTGCCGAGCGAGACCCAGCTGCTGCTCAATCTGGCCCTGCTCATCGCCTTCGGGATCAAGGCCGCCGTCTTCCCGCTGTCGTTCTGGCTGCCCGACTCCTACCCGACCGCTCCGGCGCCCGTCACCGCCGTGTTCGCCGGCCTGCTGACCAAGGTCGGCGTGTACGCCATCATCCGCAGCCAGACGCAGCTGTTCCCCCACTCGAGCGTCGACGGGGTGCTGCTGGTGGTCGCGGCCCTCACCCTGCTGGTCGGCATCCTGGGCGCGGTGTCGCAGCTCGACATCAAACGGCTGCTGTCGTTCACGCTCATCAGCCACATCGGGTACATGATCTTCGGCATCGGCATGGCCAACGCCGCAGGCTTCGCCGCGACCATCTTCTACATCGCCCACCACATCATCGTGCAGACCACGCTCTTCCTCGCGGTGGGCCTGCTCGAGCGGCAGGGCGGCACGACCTCGCTCTCCGACCTCGGCGGCATGCTGCGCAGTGCGCCGGTGATCGCCGTGCTGTTCTTCATCCCGATGCTCAACCTGGGCGGGATCCCGCCGTTCTCGGGCTTCATCGGCAAGGTGGGGCTGTTCACCGTCGCGGCCGACCTGGCCACGCCGGGCGCCTACTGGCTGATGGGTGTCGGGGCCCTCGTCTCGCTGCTGACCCTCTACGCGCTGGCCAGGGCCTGGGTGCTCGCGTTCTGGCGGCCGCGGAAGCGCTCCGCCGTGCGCGCCTCCGCGAGGTCGGCGAACACCGGGGCCCTCTCCGTCGAGACCGCCCCCATCGAGATCGGGGCAGCTGCGGCGAAGCCGAGCGCCGAGGCCGTGATGCTGCGGGAGCGGGAGGAGGCGATGTTCGAGCGGCTGCACGATGCGCCCGACGCGCAGCCGACGCAGCGGCAGAAGGAGATCCCGCGCCTCATGGTCGCCGCCACCGCGGCGATGGTCGTCGTGAGCGTTGCGTTGACCGTGTTCGCCGGGCCGCTGTACGCCTACGCCGATCGCGCGGGCGAGGACATGGCGGCTCCCGGTAGCCTGGCGGAGCTGGTGCTCGGCGACACGCCGGGGCAGCTCGGCGGTGGCAGCGGCAGCACCCGGCTCGAGGAGACGGCGCCATGAGCGGCATGGGATCGACCAGGACCGGGTGGCGGATCGAGTGGGGGGTGCGGCTGCACGAACTGCCCCTGCTGATCGGCCTGGTGCTGCTGTGGATGATGCTGTGGCACGAGATCTCCCTGCTGTCGCTCGTGAGCGGGCTCTTCGTGGCGATCCTCGTGATGCGGGTGTTCTACCTGCCGCCGGTCGCGCTCGCCGGACGCTTCCATCCGTGGTACGCGCTGCAGTACCTCGGATACTTCCTGTGGCACCTGGCGCTGGCCTCCTGGCAGGTGGCCTGGCTCGCGGTGCGCCCCGGACCCGTTCCGCGGACCTCGATCATCGCGATCCGGCTGCGCACGCGCTCCGACTTCATCATGACGATGGTGGGACTGACCATCTCGCTGATCCCGGGCTCGCTGGTGGCCGAGGTCGACCGCTTCAACTCGACGCTGTACCTGCACGTGCTGAACACGCCCACCCAGCGCGAGATCACGGCGATGCGTCACGAGGTGCGGCGCATCGAGCGGCTGCTCATCCTCACGGTGGGGTCGAAGAGCGAGATCGGGGGACTGAAATGAGCACGGCGATGACGACGCTCGTGATCGCAGCGGGGCTCGGGCTGACGGCGACCGCGCTGGCCGCGATCGTGCGGATCGTGCGCGGCCCCACGATCCTCGACCGCATGGTGGCCTCCGATGTGCTGCTGACGACGCTGATGCTGGCGGTCGGCACCGACATGGTGGTGCGCGGTCATACCGACACCATCCCGTTGATGACGGTGATCGCGGCGACGGCGACGTTCGCGACGATCGTGGTGGCGCGCTTCGTGAAGCGCCGGGCGGAGCAGCCGCCGATCCAGGAGCCGAAGAGGGGAGCGGGCCATGTCTGATGCGCATCTCATCGAGCAGATCATGGATCTCGCGGCGGTCGTATGCGTATTCCTCGCCTCCGTGCTGTCGGTCGCGGCGGGCATCGGCCTGCTGCGCTTCCCGGATGCGCTGAGCAGGCTGCACGCGGCGACGAAGCCGCAGATCTTCGGGCTGCTGCTCGTGATCGCGGCGATCGCGCTCGATCAGCGCTCGGTGGCGACGCTGCTCGCCCTCATCCCGGTGTTCGTGTTCCAGTCGCTCACGGCACCGGTCGCGGCGCACATGGTGGGTCGTGCGGCCTACCGCACCGGGCAGCTCGCCATGGAGACGCTAGTGGTCGACGAGCTGGGCCCGGCCATCGATCGCAGTGACTCCAACCTGACCCGATGATCCCGGGCTGCGGGATCGATCAGCGGGCGAGCCGGGAGGCGATCTCCTCGGCCTGATCGGATCGGCCGGTCTCGCGCAGCAGTTCGATGAGATCGCCGGCCGCTCGCACGCGCTGCTCGCGCATGCGGGCAGCGGTGAAGCCCTCGACGGCCGACTCGAGCGCCCAGGCGGCCGCATCCGGGTCGCCAATGCCGCGCTGCACGCGCCCGGCGAGCCAGAAGGCGTGCGCGGCGTCGGAGAGGAGGCCGAGGCCCGCGAACTCCTCGCCGGCGGCCAGGGCCTCGGTCGCGGCGCGCGAGGCGTCGAGGTGGCCGAGCCCGCGTTCCGGCAGCGTCTCGAGGACTACGGGATCGGCCGCGGCGATGGAGCGGGCCAGCGTGTCGCGCAGGATCGCCCGTCGTCGTCGCAGATCCGGGAGGAGACGCGCGGCCGGCTCGTCGTCGAGGCCGACGGGATCGAGGCGCTCGCAGTCCGCCAGCGCGGCCGCGGTGGCGGTGATCTGCGCGGCCGGGTCGGCCATGCGCGCCGCGATAGGCGCCCATGCCGCGAGCACGGACGCGCAGATATCGGGATCGGCCTCGCCCGACAGGAGCCGGGGGACGGCCTCGCCGAACCGCTCGTGCGCCGCGGCATCGTCGCCGTCGGCCGCAGCGCATTGAGCGGCCTCCGCGAGTGCGAGGCCGGTCTCCGAGACGAGCCCCTCGGCCTCCGCGGCCCGGGCGGCATCCAGATAGGAGGCCGCCGCGGCCGCGTAGTCGCGTCCGGCGAGGACGGCCTCGGCGCGCTGGAAGAGGCTCACCGCGAACGCCGGACCCGAGATGGTCCGGTCTGGCGAGGCCGAGGCGGCGCCCGCCCCGGAGCCGTCGCCGCGCGCGCGGGCATCTGTGCCCGAGGGCAGCGGCCTCGGCGCTCGGCTCGCACGGAGCGCGCGGGCCAGACGCTCGGCATACGCGCCGTTTCCATTGCGTGCGTCGAATCGTGCCGCGAGGCGCTCGGCCTCGGCGAGCACCCAGCCGTGCAGCTCGCGCACAGTGCGCCACCCGGCCTCGTGCAGCCCGGTGGGGGAGTCGCCGAGGTCGAGATTCGCCGAGAGGCCGGCGAGCACGCCGAGCAGGAATCGCAGCCGGGCGAGCGGGCTCGCCGCGCGGCGGAGCAGGCCGGGGTGGTCGTTGCGGAGGCGGCGCAGCGCCCGCTCGAGGTCTCCACCCCTGGCCAGCGCCTCGAAGCCCTGCCCCCGTGCCGGACCGAAGTCGGTCGCGTCGCCGTCGTCGCAGGACACCGCCTGCCGAAGCGCTGCGCCGGCGAGCGTCTCGTCGCCCTCGAGCAGTGCCGAGAGTGCGAGCGCGTAGCGGGTCCGCGCCGGCTCGAGGTTGCAGTCGGCGTCCTGCGTCAGCGCGAGCCGCACAGCCTCTGGGTATCTGCCGGTGTCGGTGAAGAAGTCGACCTGCTGGCCGATCGTGCACGCCCGGCAGTCGTCGAAGTCGTCGCGAGGGCCTGCGACCCAGGTCAGGCGCGCGGCTTCGGCATCGGCCGCTCCCGTGCGCCAGGCCCAGTGGAAGCGGCTCATGCGCACCGACGACAGGCCGTGGCCGGCGAGGGCGAAGCGGCGCTCCATGTCGGCGAGCACCGCCTCGGCCCGTGCCGGGGCGATCTCCGGGTCGTCGGGCAGATCGACGGCGATCCACTTGTACTCCCAGAAGAGGTTGCGCCGATCGCTCGGATCGAACAGACCCGGCGCCTCGTCCCAGACGCGCAGCAGCTCGGCGAAGACCTCGGAGGCCTTCGCGGGCTCGCCCGTGAAGACGTGCGCCTCGACGAGGTCGATCAGGGCCTCGGCGAGGCGCTCCGTCGAGCCATCGGCCTCGATCCTGCGGCGCGCGGCCTCGGCCGCGGCTGTACGGGCGACGCCGTACGGCATCTCGCGGATGCGCCGCAGCTCGTGTTCCAGGGACACCGTCACTCCTCCGGACGATACCTCTCCCAGGCCTCGGGGAACTGCTCGTTGACGTGCTCGAAGAAGGCCATGCTGGTGTTGATGACGCAGACGAGGTGCTGCATGAGCTGGTCGTCGGTGAGGCCATGCTCGTAGTCGACGTTGTGCTCGGTGTTGATGCGCACCATGCCCTCGTCGTCGCGGCCGACGTAGGTCTTGGGCCACAGCTTGTCGGCGTTCCAGATGTTGCAGACCTCGAGCGCGCGGGCGTAGTCGTCGCTCTCGAGGCGGCCGCGCCAGAAGCCGCGCACGCACAGCAGCTCGTCGCTGTTGCCGTTCACGAAGAAGTAGAAGGATCCGTACTCCCAGCCGCCGCCGATGTCGCCGTCGGAGTCCACGTTGTACGACCAGCCCGCGCTCTCCAGTGTGGCCTTGATGCGGTTCTTCGACAGAGGGGCGAGTGCACCGGGCGCATCAGGCGTCGGCGCGCTGTCTTTCGTGAAGAAGCCCATGGGGTGTCCTTTCGTCGGGTGGTCCCAGGGTATCGGGTGCCCCCGACAGAGGCCCGGGATACACGATCGGCCCCGATCCCGGGAGTACCGGGATCGGGGCCGACTGCCGGCGCCGCGCGCTACGCGTCCACGAGGTAGCGGCTGTACGCCGGGACCGTGAGGAAGGTGGGGAAGTCGTCGCCCAGCGCGATGTCGGCGAAGAGCTCCGCCGCGTCGTCGTAGCGGTCGCCGTCGAAGCGTTCGAAGCCGGCGACGGTCTCGCGGACGAGGTCCGACACCCAGCCGCGGGTGATCGGCGTGCCCTCCGCGGTGGACTGGTCCTGATGGATCCACTGCCAGATCTGCGAGCGGCTGATCTCCGCGGTCGCCGCATCCTCCATGAGGTTGTCGAGCGCGACCGCGCCGAGACCCCTGAGCCACGCCTCGATGTAGCGGATCCCGATCGACACGTTGTCGCGCACCCCGGCCTCGGTGATGTCGCGGCCGATGCGCACGTCGAGCAGCTGGGCCGCAGTCACCTCGACATCGTCGCGCTGCCGTTCCACCTGGTTGGGGCGCTCGCCCAGCACCGCGTCGAACTCCGCCTGCGCCACCGGGATGAGGTCCGGGTGCGCCACCCAAGTGCCGTCGAAGCCGTCGTTCGCCTCGCGATGCTTGTCGGCGCGCACCTTCTCCTCGGCCCGGGCCGTGACCTCGGGATCGCGGCGGTTCGGGATGAACGCGCTCATGCCGCCGATGGCGTGCGCGCCGCGCCTGTGGCAGGTCTTGACGAGCAGTTCGGTGTAGGCCCGCATGAATGGCACGGTCATCGTCACCTCGCTGCGATCCGGCAGCACGAACCGCGCGCCGCGGCCGCGGTAGTTCTTGATGATCGAGAAGATGTAGTCCCAGCGGCCCGCGTTGAGGCCGGCGACGTGATCCCGCATCACGTAGAGGATCTCCTCCATCTCGAACGCCGCAGGCAGCGTCTCGATGAGCACGGTCGCGCGGATCGTGCCGTGCTCGATGCCGAGCGCCTCCTCCGTGAAGGAGAAGACGTCGTCCCACAGCTTCGCCTCCTCGCTCGATTCGAGCTTGGCGATGTAGAAGTAGGGGCCCCGGCCGCGCTCGACGAGCTCGCGCGCGTTGTGGAAGGCGTACAGTCCGAAGTCGACGAGGCTGCCCGAGGCCGCGCCGGCCCTGCCCTGCGCGTCGACGAAGCGGAGGTGCTTCTCGACGAGGTGCCAGCCGCGGGGCCGCATCACGATGGTGGGGGTGCGTTCCGCGGTGACGCGGTACTCCTTGCCCTCGGGGCTCGTGTACGCGAGCCGCTCGCGGATCGCGTCGTGCAGCGAGATCTGGCCGCCGATGACATTGCGCCAGGTGGGGCTCGTGGCGTCCTCCTGGTCGGCGAGCCACACCCGGGCGCCCGAGTTCATCGCGTTGATGGTCATCTTGGGGTCGGTGGGGCCGGTGATCTCCACGCGGCGGTCCTCGAGTCCGGGGCCGGCGCCCGCGACGCGCCAGCTCGGGTCCTCCCTGATGGCGCGGGTGTCCTCGCGGAACTTCGGATCGCGGCCGTTGCCGATCTCGTAGCGACGGCGCTGCCGGTCGGCGAGCCGCTCGTGGCGGGTGCTGGCGAAGCGGTCGTGCAGCTCGGCGAGGAACTGCAGGGCCCCCGGGGTGAGGATCTCGTCGCTGCGGTCGAACGGGCGACCGGTCACCTCGATCCGGGCGGCGGTGGTGAGCGTGGTGGCAGACATCAGTGGAACTGTCCTTCCTCGGTCGAGCCCACGAGGGCCAGGGTGGATGCGTCGGGGTTGAGCGCGGTGGAGATGGCGTCGAAGTAGCCGGTGCCGACCTCGCGCTGGTGCTTGGTGGCCGTGTAGCCGCGGGCCTCGTCGGCGAACTCGCGCTCCTGCAGCTCGACGTAGGCCGACATGCCGTTGCGGGCGTAGCCGTGGGCGAGGTCGAACATCGACGAGTTGAGGGCGTGGAAGCCGGCGAGGGTGATGAACTGGAAGGTGAAGCCCATCGCGCCCAGCTCGCGCTGGAACTTGGCGATCGTGGCGTCGTCGAGATGCTTCTTCCAGTTGAAGGACGGCGAGCAGTTGTAGGCGAGCATCTGGTCGGGGAACTCGGCCTTGACGCCCTCGGCGAAGCGGCGGGCCAGCTCGAGATCGGGGGTGCCGGTCTCCATCCAGATGAGATCGGAGTAGGGGGCGTAGGCCCGAGCTCGGGCGATGCAGGGCTCGAGGCCGTTCCGCACCTTGTAGAAGCCCTCTGCGGTGCGCTCTCCGGTGACGAACGGCTTGTCGCGGTCGTCGACGTCGGAGGTGATGAGGGTGGCGGCCTCGGCGTCGGTGCGGGCGACGATGACGCTCGGCACGCCGGCCACGTCGGCCGCGAGGCGGGCCGCGTTCAGGGTGCGGATGTGCTGCTGGGTCGGGATCAGCACCTTTCCGCCGAGGTGACCGCACTTCTTCTCGCTGGCCAGCTGATCCTCCCAGTGCACGCCGGCGGCTCCCGCCCCGATCATGGACTTCATGAGCTCGTAGGCGTTGAGGGGGCCGCCGAAACCGGCCTCGGCGTCGGCGACGATCGGCACGAGCCAGTCCTCGACGGTCCGGATGCCCTCGGCGTACTCGATCTGGTCGGCGCGGAGGAGCGCGTTATTGATGCGGCGCACGACCTGCGGCACCGAGTTGGCGGGGTAGAGCGACTGGTCGGGGTAGGTGTGGCCCGAGAGATTCGCGTCGGCCGCGACCTGCCAGCCCGAGAGGTAGATGGCGCGGAGGCCGGCCTTCACCTGCTGCACGGCCTGGTTGCCGGTGAGCGCGCCGAGCGCGTTGGTGTAGCCGCCCTCTGGGGCCTCGGAGGTGAGCTGGCTCCACAGCTTCTCGGCGCCGCGGCGGGCGAGCGTGTGCTCCTCCTGCACGCGGCCCCGGAGGCGGACGACGTCTGCGGCGCTGTAGTCGCGGGCGATGCCCTCCCAGCGGGGATCGTTCTCCCAGTCCCACGCGAGCTGCTCGGCCGCGTCGGTGCCGGCCGGGGTGTTCTGCGATGCGTCGTTCGTCACGATGACTCCTGTGTCTCGAACGCCCTGAGGGCGTGTAGTCGGGGTGCAGTTCCATCTTGGGGGTCGCTTCAACCCCTGAAACCGCGTTTTCGGGGGTGAAATTCTCCATTTCTTCTGCTTGCCGGAATATGGGCGATCTGACAACATGGGCGCATGACACTTCTCGAAACCACCGCCGGGGCGGCCCGGGTCTCCGATGCCGACGGCGCGGACGGCGGTGACGCGCTGACGCTCGGACGCCGCATCCGCGAGCGCCGCACACGACTGGGGATGACGCTCGAGCAGCTGGCCGGGATCGTCGACCGCGCGCCCTCTCAGCTCTCGGCGATCGAGAACGGCAAGCGCGAGCCGCGCCTCCCGCTGCTGCGCGCGCTCGCCGCAGCGCTCGACTCCTCCGTCGACGAACTGCTCATGGACGAGGCGCCGAACGAGCGGGCGGCGCTCGAGATCGCGGTCGAGCGCGCGCAGCGCGGAGCGGTGTTCCGGTCCCTGGGCATCCAGCCGATCCGCGTCTCGAAGGCCACCAGCGATGAGACGCTGCGTGCGATCCTCGGCCTGCACCAGGAGGTCGAGCGGCTGCACCGGGAACGGGCGGCGACGCCCGAGGAGGCCAGGCGGGCCAATACCGAGCTGCGCCGCGAGATGCGGGTCGCCGGCAACTACTTCCCGGATCTCGAGCGAGCGGCGGCGCAGCTGCTCGACAGCGTCGGCTACCGGGGCGGCCCCGTATCTCAGCAGACGGTTTCGAGCGTGGCGCAGAAACTGGGGTTCAGCCTGCACTACGTCACGGGCATGCCCCACTCCACACGCTCGGTCATCGACCGCCGCAACGGGCGCATCTACCTCGGCAGCAACCTCCCATCGCGCGATGCGCGCGCCCCCATCCTGCGCGCGCTCGCGAGCCTCGTCTGCGGGCACGAGGAGCCGCGCAGCTACGGGGACTTCCTGCGGCAGCGCGTCGAGGCGAACTACCTCGCGGGTGCCGTGCTGCTGCCGGAGGAGGCCACGGTAGAGCTGCTCGCCGATGCCAAGAGGCAGCGGCAGATCTCGATGGAGGATCTGCGGGACGCCTTCGCGGTGTCCTACGAGATGGCCGCGCACCGCTTCACCAACCTCGCGACGGAGCGCCTCGGCCTCGAGGTGCACTTCACGAAGGTGCACGAGTCGGGCACGCTCATCAAGGCCTACGAGAACGACGGGGTGCGCTTTCCATCCGATGCGCTCGGCAACCTCGAGGGGGCGATCGTCTGCCGCAACTGGACGGCGCGCACGATCTTCGCCCAGCCCGACCGCTTCAACCCCTGGTACCAGTACACCGACATGGCGTCGGGCGGTACCTACTGGTGCACGTCCCGCGTGGAGAAGGCGAGGGAGGGCCTGTACTCGGTGAGCGTAGGGGTGCGCTTCGAGGATGTGAAGTGGTTCAGGGGGAGGGAGACGCCGCACCGCGCGCGATCGTTCTGCCCGGACGACCGGTGCTGCCGGAAGGCCTCGAGCGAGCTCACCAGGAAGTGGGAGTCGGCGGCCTGGCCGGAGGCGGCCACCCCGACGAGCCTGCTCGCGGCCCTGCCGACCGGCACCTTCCCAGGGGTGGACGCGCACGAGGTCTACGCGTTCCTCGAAGCCCACGAGTAGCGTTTCCCCGCCCCCGGCCGCGCCGGTCGGCCGGCGGGGGATCCCGAGTCGCTTTTTTCCGGCGCGAGATGCGCAGTCGCCCGTCGCTGCGATAGCGTAGAAGCACCGGGCCGCGCGGCCCGCTGCCGTACAAGAATGAAGAATGGGTGATGACGTGAACGCCGAGAGTCATGCTCGACGCACCGACAACACCGAGGCGCGTGCAACCCAGCAGTTCCGCGAGGATCTCGGGGCGATGATCCGCACCCGGGCCACCGACCTGAGCATCGACGAGCGCGAGGCGGTGGACGCGCTGCCCTCGGGCGCTGCGCTGCTCGTCGTGCGCCGCGGGCCGGATCTGGGCGCCCGCTTCCTGCTCGACCAGGATGTCACGGTGGCCGGCCGCCACCCGGCGGTCGACATCTTCCTCGACGACGTCACCGTGTCGCGCAGGCACGCAGAGTTCCACCGTCGCGGCACGCGGTTCTCCGTCGTCGACCTGGGGTCGCTCAACGGCCTCTTCTGCGACGGCGCGCGCATCGACGGCGAGATGGAGCTCTCGGACGGGGCCGAGGTGCAGGTCGGCAAGTTCCGCTTCACGTTCTTCGCCTCACGATTCGACCTCGGCGAGGACGCCTAGCATGGCGGCCGCCGGGGCCCATCGCCAACCCTCGGGTCTCCTGAGCATCGGTCAGGTGCTCGCCCGGCTGCAGGACGACTTCGCCGACCTCACCCCGTCGAAGCTGCGCTTCCTCGAGGAGCAGGGACTCGTCGCCCCGGAGCGCACGAAGTCGGGCTACCGCAAGTTCTCCCAGGAGCACATCGAGCGCCTGCGGCTCGTGCTGACGCTGCAGCGCGACCACTACCTGCCGCTGAAGGTGATCGCCGAGGTGCTCGACGAGCTCGACGCCGGGCGCGATCCGATCATCCCGGGCGCGGCGCCGCGCAGCGCCTCGAGCATCCTGGCGCCCAAGCGCGTGCTGAGCAGCGAGGAGCTGCGTCGATCGACCGGTGCGAGCGCCAGATTCCTGGGCGAGGCCATCGCCGCGGGCCTGCTGCCGGCGGCGGAGGTGTTCCCGCACGACGCGGTCGCGCAGCTGACCGCGCTGATGCGGCTCGCCGAGCAGGGGATCACCCCCCGGCACCTGCGATCGCTGCGCGTCGCCGCCGAGCGCGAGGCGGAGCTCATCTCCCGCGCCGTGTCGACGCGCGGCCTGAAGAACGGCACACCGGCCGGCACCGCGGGGGCGCTCGAACTCGCGGGATACGTCGACACGGTGCGCTCCGGCGTGTTGCGCAGGCGTCTCAGCGGAGCCTGACGCGCGCTCGAACGGCG
>JASGDX010000083.1:0-2998 GCA_047606985.1 Leucobacter sp.
CTCTGCCTGCACAATCCAATCGATTGTGCAGGCAGAGCGCCCACAATTTCCGGGGTCGAATGCGCCCGGCCCGCAAACACCTCAGCCCAGCGTGCCGCTGAGGAAGAACTGCATGTGCTTCGCGATGCTGACCGCGTGGTCGCCGAAGCGCTCGTGGTAGCGGCTCGCGAGCGTCGCGTCGACCGCTCCCACGGGGTTATCGGCGAGCTTGTCGCTCAGCACCTTCTCGAAGACCTTGGCGTGCAGCTCGTCGAGGTCGTCGTCGAGGTCGCGCACCTCGTCGATCAGGCGGGGATCCTGCGAGCGGAGCAGTTCGACGATCTTGCTCGCCATCTCGACGTCGAGCGCGCCCATCCGCACGAAGATCTTCTTGAGCCCCTTCGGGATCGCGCTCTCCGGGTAGCGGTAGCGCGCCAGCTGCGCGATGTGCTGCGCGAGATCCCCCATGCGCTCGAGCGAAGAGCTCATGCGCAGCGCGCCCACCATGAGACGCAGGTCCGAGGCGACCGGCTGCTGCCGGGCCAGGAGGTCGATCGTCAGCTGGTCGAGCTCGGCGACCTGCGCCTCGATCTCGTCGGATCCGTCGATGACCTGCTCGGCGACGGCGACATCCGAGTTGCCGAAGGCCGCGGTCGCGTTCTCGATCGCGTCCTCGACCAGTTCGGCGATCCTCACCAGTCGCTCCTGCACCTCGTGGAGCGACTGCTGAAACACCTCGCGCATGCGGTTTCCTCTCTTCGTTTCGTCATTCTGCGATGGCTCGCGAGCCGCAGAATCCATGTGGCAGCACCCTGCGACTCCTTCGTCGCACAGGATGACGGAGGCATCGGATCACCTCAAACAGTCTGGGCGGCGTCGGTGAACCGAGCAGCACCGGAAGGTGAACAACAGCTGAACTCTACCCTGCGCTCGAAGACGCCCCCTCTACGATGAGAGGCATGGATCCCACCCTGCTCGTCCTCGGTTCGACGGGGCTCGGCATCGCGATCGGGGCGGCCACCTCCCTCTCGATCCAGGGTGCCAGGCGCGCCGGGATACGCCGCGCGGCCGAGATGCGACCCGAGCTGCCGGAGGTCGCCACGGCGATCCTCGACGAGATCGACGTCTTCGCCGTGATCCTCGACTCCTCGCTCACCCCCGTGTACGCGAACCCGACCGCCCGCCAGGAGCGGCACATCAGCGACGACCAGATCCACGAGATCGAGTTCCTGGCCCGCGCGAGGCGCGTGATGTCGACCGGCATCCCCGACACCCACGAGCCGGACCCCGACGATCCCTCCGACACCGTGAAGATACACATCGTGCGCCTGCAGAAGCGCTTCGTCGTGATCCTCGCGGAGGACCTGGGCGAGGAGCAGCGGGTCAACACCATGCGCCGCGACTTCATCGCGAACGTGAGCCACGAGCTGAAGACGCCGATCGCGGCGATCGGGCTGCTCGCCGAGGCCGTGCAGCAGGCCGCCGAGGAACCCGAGCTGGTGCGCGAGTTCTCGAAGAGCCTCGTGAAGGAGTCGCGCCGGCTCGGCGAGCTGTCGCGCGACATCATCCAACTCTCGGAGGCGCAGTCGGCGCTGCGCCCCGAGGACCGCGAGGCGGTGTCGCTGCGGGATCTCGTGCGCGGCGAGGTGGAGTCGCACCGCTCGTTCGCCACGCAGCACGGGGTCGCCCTGGTGCTCACCGACGACTCGGGGTTCGACCGCGACGCGGTGATCATGGGCAGGCCCACCTCCCTCGGCGCGGCGGTGGCCAACCTGCTCAGCAACGCGATCAGGCACTCCCCCGAGGGCGGCAGGGTCGGCGTCGGCATGTCGTTCGAGCGCAAGAACTTCATCGTCACCGTCACCGATCAGGGCGAGGGCATCGCACCGGAGCACCTGGCGCGCATCTTCGAGCGCTTCTACCGCGTCGACGGCGCGCGCACCCGCGGCGAGGGCGGCACGGGCCTCGGCCTCAGCATCGCGCGCCACACCATGCGGGCGCACGGCGGCGATGTCGACGTGTGGTCGCAACCGGGCGTGGGATCGAGCTTCACCCTCACCTTCCCGCTCTACGACGCTCTCACCCCCAAGAGCGCCAAACGGGCCAAGAAGGCGCGCCGGCTGATGCGAGCGGACGCCGAACCGGCCAGGACCGCGCAGGCGGCTCCGGAGCGCCTCGCCTCAACGCCCCAGAAGGGAGCCCAGTAGTGGCACAGCACATCATGCTCATCGAGGACGAGGAATCGATCTCGCGCCCCCTCTCCTTCCTGCTCGAGCGCGAGGGCTACCGCGTCACCGTGGTGGACGACGGCGCCGGGGCGGTGCAGGTATTCCCGTCGGCCCAGCCCGACCTCGTGCTGCTCGACCTGATGCTGCCGAGCCTGCCGGGCACCGAGGTGTGCCGCACGATCCGCCAGTCCTCGCAGGTGCCCATCATCATGCTCACCGCGAAGGACAGCGAGATCGACATCGTCGTCGGGCTCGAACTCGGCGCAGACGACTACATCACCAAGCCCTACTCCACGCGCGAACTGCTCGCGCGCGTGCGGGCCGCGCTGCGGCGCTCGGGATCCGCCGAGGAGGAGCGGGCAGGCGACCCCGATGCGCAGGTGCTCGACGAGCTCGGGATCCGCCTCGACTCCGAGCGGCACTCGGTCGCCGTGCGCGGCGAGGAGATCGCCATGCCGCTGCGCGAGTTCGAGCTGCTGGAGATGCTCATGCGGCACTCGGGCCGCGTGCTCACGCGCGGACAGCTCATCGACCGCGTCTGGGGCAGCAACTACTACGGCGACACGAAGACGCTCGACGTGCACGTCAAGCGGATCCGCGCGCGCATCGAGGAGGAGCCCTCGAAGCCGAAGCTCATCTCGACCGTGCGGGGCGTCGGCTACCGCTTCGGGTAGGGGGTCGCTCGGAGAGGCGTCGCGAACGCGGAAGCGCCCCGGCGACCGCGACGGCCTCCGGGGCGCTTCAGTTCGGGAAGGCTACTCGGCCTCGGTGTCGTCGGCGACCTTCGATTC
>JASGDX010000084.1:0-3784 GCA_047606985.1 Leucobacter sp.
CCGCTGGTCAGTTTCTGGGGTTCGGGATCGGCTTGACCCCCTGAAACTGACCAGCGGATTCTGGTGTGAGGTGTGAGGTGTGAGGTTCGAGGTGTGAGGACGGGGGGGGGGAAGGAGCGCGGGATCACGGTACCGATCAGGAATCGAGAAGTGCGACCGCCGGGGTCGGGGTTACGCTGAGGGCAGTGGAGAACGCGTCGGATCGGCGGGAATGCGATCCGGACCGGAGCCTGCGAGGAGGAGATCATGGCCGGGAAGACGGCGGTGCGAGAGGCGATCGCATTCGAGGGCGTGCTGCAGCGCGTGGGCGACCGGATGATCCTGCGCTTCCCCGACGAGGCGAGCGCGGCCCTGCCTTCGCGGGGGCAGGTCGCGGTGCGGGCGGCGCTGAACGGGCACCCGTTCGAGACCGTGGTGGAGCCCGACGGCAGACGGGGCCACTGGCTCTCGATCGACGAGGATCTCCTGCGAGCCGCGTCGGGTGCGTCGGGCGCGGCTCCGGTGGCGGGCGACACCGCGACCCTCGAGGTCGAGCCGATGAAGGAGTGGCCAGAGCCAGAGGTTCCGCACGACCTCGCCGCTGCGCTCGGGGGTGCGCTCGATCCCGATGGCGTTCCGGAATCCGATGGTGTTCCGGATCTCGCGGAGGTCTGGGCGAGCCTCACCCCGATGGCGCGCTGGGAGTGGGTGCGCTGGGTCGACGCGACGAAGAACCCCGAGACGCGCGCCCGCCGCGTCGAGGCCACCGTCTCGAAGTTGCGGGGCGGCAAGCGGCGACCCTGCTGCTTCGACCTCTCGTCGTGCACGGTGCCCGAGGTCTCGAGGAGCGGCAAGCTCATCGAGGTCTGAGCGATCTCGCGTGGCCGGCGAGCGGATTCCCGGCGCGCCGCACCGGAGGCGGGGCGGACGGGGGGCGGCTCCGTCCGGAGCGTCGGCGGTCGCGCTTGACCCTGACACTGCGACAGGCGCTGTGATCGAGCCTGGAGGAAATCGCATGGCATCGATCGACCGGGCACTCGCCGTCCCCGACCCCTCGGCGCGCCTGCAGGCCGCGCTCGTCGCGGGCACCTCCCCCGACCCTGCGCATCTACCCGCGCTGATCGCGCGCTGCGGCGAGGAGCCCGACTTCTTCGTGCGCGACATGCTGACCTGGGCGATCGCCCGGTACCCCGCCGGCGCGTCGGTGCCGCGCCTGCAGGCCGCGCTCGACTCCCCGGTGCCGCAAGCGCGCGCCCAGGCGCGGCGCTCGCCGGGCGTCTCGTCCCGCAGCTCGGCCGGCTCAGAGGTCGCTCACCCGCACGCGCCGATCCGCTGGTCAGTTTCGGGGGTTGATGCCGGCTCCAACCCCTGAAACTGACCAGCGGATCGGGGCGTGAGCACGGACGCATCGTGCTGCCCTCCGGACTGGAGCTGACGACCATGCGGCGGGATCCCGAACCCGCCCGCTGAGGGCGGAGGAAGCCGCTCCCGTCCACCCGGATGATGACGGATCGTGCATCGGGATCGGAGGGCGGCTCCTCTTCGGCCGCCTCAGTCCTCCTCGGCCGTCGAGAGTCTCGCCTCGTAGGCGTCGAGCGCGAGTTCAGCCGAGCGCAGCGAGTGCGAGCTGTAGCGGCCGATCGCCCGCTCTTCGAGCAGTGCGGCCCGCTGGGCTTCGAGCACTTCGTGGGTGAGCCGGAAGTAGGCCTGGGCCGGGGTCTCCGCCTCGACCGCTTCCAGCATCTCGGCGTGGTCTGCGGCGGCCGCGAGGGGTGAGAGGGCGTTGCGCACACTCGCCCGCACGTGGCGCACGATGTTCTCCGGCGGCGCGACGAAGTGCTTCTCGTCGGCCGAGGGCGCCTTGATGGCTTCGTCGAGAGCCGCATTGCCCGCCTCGATGAGATCCCGCCTCAGCGCGAACAGGTCCTTGCCCGCCGCGAGCGAATCGGTCCCCGCCGGCCACAGCCTGCGGATGAGCAGGGGGAGGGAGAGCCCGTGGAGCAGCAGTGTGGCGACGGCCACGAGGAAGGCGATGAGCACGAGTTGCGGACGGAAGGTCACGGAGTTCGGGATCGACTGCGCCGCGGCGAGCGTGATGACGCCGCGCATGCCCGCCCAGGAGAGCACTGCCCCGTCCCGCCAGCCCAACTGCTGCTCCCGTTCGTGTTCGAGGTCGGCCTGGGTGCGCATCTCGAGGAGCTCGAGCCTGCGCAGCCGCTCCGTGTTGCCGCCGCCGAGCCGCGTGATCTCGGCCCGGCGGGAGAAGTCTTCCCGGCGCACCTCGTAGCGCGTGACGTTGTGGCGCATGAACGCGAGCAGCGGCAGCATGAAGAGCGTGCGAGTGACGATGAGTGCTCCGACCAGGGCTGCGCTGATGATCGCGACGAGGCTCAGGGGCAGGTCGGTGCCGCCGACCTTGTCGACGAGGGCATGGAGTTCGAGACCCATGAGCAGGAAGACGCCGTTCTCGATGATGAACTGGATCGTGCGCCAGTTGAGGCGCTCGTTCACCCGTGCGATCGCGCTGAAGCGTCCCGAGGAGTGGTGGCCCGTGTAGAGCCCCGTGACCACGACGGCGAGGACTCCCGAGGCATGCACCTCTTCGGCGGGGATGAACGCGACGAACGGTACGACGAACGAGATCAGCGTGTCGTACAGGGGGTTGCGCAGGTGCGCGCGGACCCACACCGTCGCGACGCCGACCAGATAGCCGACGATGATCGCGGCGGTGACCGAGAAGGCGAAGCTCCCGGCCGAGTTCCAGAACATGAAACTGCCCGCGAGGGCTGCGATGGCCGTCTTGAGGAGCACGAGCGAGGTCGCGTCATTGACCAGGCTCTCTCCCTCGAGGATCGACACGAGACGTTCGGGCATGCCCAGCCGCTTGCCGATCGAGGTCGCGGCGACCGCGTCGGTCGGGCTGATGACGGCTGCCAGAGCGATCGCGACGGGGAACGGGATGACCGGCACCGCGAGATGCAGCAACCAGCCGATGAGCAGCGCTGACAGGATGACGAGCACGACCGAGAGACCTGCGATGGGCGCGAGGTTGCGGCGGAAGTCCACGATGGGGGTGTTCACCGCGGCCGCGTAGAGGAGCGGCGGGAGTATGCCGAAGAGGATCAGATGCGGGTTGACCTCGATCGGCGGCACGAACGGCAGGTACCCGATGCCGGCGCCGACGACCACGAGAAGCAGCGGGGCTGCCACGCCGATGCGACCGCCGACTATGGACGCGCCGATGAGCAAGAGGATGACTCCCACCCCGATGAGTTCGATCTCGAGTTCCATAGCACCTTTCTACGGGAGTTCCGGGCCCCGGTCGAGATGCGCGAGCGTCGACCTCCGAGCAGGCGGGTCCGTCAGGGTCGGCGGCCAAGGGGTCGAGGCCGCCTTCCGCTGCTCCGACTGTATCGGGCGGATCGCTCGGCATCGGGCGGGGCGCGCGGTATCCGGTGGCGCGCGGGGCGACACGGATGACGGAGGACGGCGACGCGGCGGGATCCCGCAGCCGCTCAGTAGCGGCCCGGCCCGGGGGCGATCGCCGCGGTGCGGATCCCGGAGCCGCACCGGATCCCTCGACCGCATCGGGTCCCGCGATCGCACGAGCGGTGGGCGAGCGAACCTGGGCGGACGGCCCCGGGAGCGCTCAGCCTGCGGCCGCGAGCAGCTCGCGGATCGCAGGGGTGACGGGGATCCCGAACGCCTCGGCCTCGGCGCGCACGCGGTAGCGGTGATCCGCGGGCATGCGGTCCATGCCCGAGTCGCGGAGCACCCGCACCAGCTGCGCGGCGCGTTCCGCGAA
>JASGDX010000085.1:0-5349 GCA_047606985.1 Leucobacter sp.
CTTCCCGTCGATCCCGCGAAGGCCGATCTCGCGGCTTGGAGCCCGGGCGATCCCCTCGACCGCCGCATCCGGGTGACGCTGCTCGAGCGCGACACCGGCGTCGCCTCCGAGGCGATCGTCGCCGTGACGCGCGGCGAGATCGACTCGTTCGCCGTGCTGCCGAACACCGAGGAGCCGTACGGGCAGCCGCAGTACCTCTTCGAGGAGTACGCCGACGCCGCCGACATCGTGAAGGCCTCCCCCGAGTGGCAAGCCGCCATGCGCCGCCGCGGGCTCGAAGAGCACATGGAACTCGCCTTCTGCTCGCCGCTCGCCCCCGGCTTCTTCGGCCGCGAAGACGAAGTCGGCCGCCGTCTCGTGCGCTCCCACACCTACCTCCGCTTCTCCGAGACCGACAGCCCGTGGGCGCACCCGGTCGAGGGCCTCGTCGTGCACGTCGACCTCACCGAGCGCCGCGTGATCCGCATCGACGACGAGGGCGACGTACCGGTGCCCGAGCAGCACGGCAACTACACGCTCGAGGCGCAGGGCCCCGCCCGCACGAGCCTCAAGCCCATCGAGATCACCCAGCCGGAGGGGCCGAGCTTCTCGGTCGACGGCAGCCTCGTGCAGTGGGAGAACTGGAGGTTCCGCGTCGGCTTCACACAGCAGGAGGGACTGGTGCTGAACCAGATCTCCTTCCGCGACGGCGACGAGGACCGCTCGGTGGCCCATCGGGCGAGCGTGCCCGAGATGGTCGTGCCCTACGGCGACACCTCGGTGAGCCGCTTCTGGATCAGCTATTTCGACGCCGGCGAATACCTGCTCGGCAAGAGCGCCAACCCGCTCTCACTCGGCTGCGACTGCCTGGGCGTGATCCACTACTTCGACGCCTTCGTACCTGACGACCACGGCAACCCCGTGAAGATCCCGCAGGCCGTCTGCATGCACGAGGAGGACTACGGCATCCTCTGGAAGCACACGGAGCTCGGCGGCGACGCCGAGGTGCGCCGCAGCCGCCGCCTCGTGGTCAGCTACTTCGCCACCATCGGCAACTACGACTACGGCTTCTTCTGGTACTTCTACCTCGACGGCTCCATCCAGGTCGAGGCGAAGGCCACCGGCATCGTGTTCGCGGGAGCCGGGATCCCGGGATCCTCGAACCCCCACGCCCCCGAGATCGCGCCGGGCATCTTCACCCCCGTGCACCAGCACCTCTTCTGCGCGCGCATCGACGCCGCGATCGACGGTGAGGACAACACGCTGCACGAGGTGGAGGCGGTGCGCATCCCGACCGGGCCGGACAACCCGTACGGCAACGCGTTCACCTGGTCGAACACGCAGCTGAAGACGGAGCAGGAGGCCCAGCGCCTCGCCAACGGTCTCGCGAGCCGCGCCTGGGAGGTGCGCTCGGCGCACCGCACCAACTACGTCGGACAGCCGACGGCGTACTGGCTGATCCCGGAGGGCAAGATGCTGCTCGCAGCGCAGCCCGAGTCGACCGTGCACGGTCGCGCGACATTCGCCACCAAGCACCTGTGGGGCACGCGGTACGACCCCGAGGAGCTGTACCCTGGCGGCTTCTACCCGAACGCGCACGCACCGGGCGCCGGGCTGCCGGAGTGGACGGCGCAGGACCGCTCGCTCGACGGCGAGGACATCGTGCTGTGGCACGTGTTCGGCCCCACCCACATCCCCCGCACCGAGGACTGGCCCATCATGCCCGTCGACTACTCGGGCTTCTGGTTCAAGCCGCACGGCTTCCTCGACCAGAACCCCGCGATGGACCTGCCCGTGGACGCGGGCGGCGGCCCGTCCCGCGAGTCGGGTTCGGGATCCGGCGACGACTCAGGCTCCTCCTGCTGCTGCGCCTCCTGATCCTCCCATGCCTCATTCTGCGCGAGCCCGCGAGTCGCAGAACCCCCGACGAGATCCTGCGACTCGCGAGCTCGCGCAGGAAGACCAACACTCACGCACTCTTCGAACGGAGTTCTCGATGACCACCCAGTCCGCACCCGATCTCATCCTCACAGGAGGCCGCGTCTACACGGTCAACCCGGCCCAGCCCTGGGCCGAGGCCGTCGCCGTCTCGGGCGGCCGCATCGCCGCGGTCGGCTCGAGCGAGGAGGTCGCCGCGCTCGCCGGGCCGGACACGGAGGTGCGCGAGCTGGGCGGCGCCTTCCTCATGCCGGGCCTCGCCGATGTGCACAACCACTTCTTCCTCGCCGGCAAGGAGGAGCTCTTCGAGCTGCGGGTGCCGATCGGCGCCGATCTCGACGGGATCGTCGAGGCCGTGCGGGCCCACGCCGCCGGGCTGCCGGCCGACGCCTGGGTGGTCGGCGGGCCGTGGGCGAGCGACCGGCTGAACGACATCAACACCGCCGAGGCCCTCGCCCGGCTCGACGAGGCGGCCGGAGGGCGGCCCGTGATGCTCTCGGACGACTCCCACCACAACCGATGGGTCAACACCCGCGCGATGGAGATCGCGGGGGTCGAGGCGGGGCAGCACGGCGTGGCGCTCGACGACGGTCGTCCCACGGGCGTGCTGTTCGAGGCCGCCGGCCTCTCGGTGGCCCAGGCCCAGCAGGCCGCAGGGGGGCTCACCGCCGAGCAGGAGCGCGCAGCGGCGAAGCGCGGCGTCGAGATCCTCAACTCCTACGGCATCACGGCGTTCCAGGACGCGGGCGTCTCGACCCACATCCTCAAGGCCCTCCATTCGCTCGACTCCGCTGGCGACCTCGACGCGTGGGTCATCTCGTCGATGCTCATCAACGATGACATCTTCGGCTTCGCGGAGGTCGGCGAGGATCTGGTCTTCGACGGCGAGCAGTACCGCACCGCGCACCACAGGCCCGACTTCGTGAAGATCTTCCTCGACGGCGTGCCGCCCACACGCACCGGCGCGTTCCTGGAGCCCTACCTGCCCGACGAGGTGCACGGCCACGATCACCGCGGCGAGACCCTGCTGCGGCCCGAGGAGCTCGTCGACTGGCTGCGCCGCGTGGCGAAGGTCGGTCTCGGCGCGAAGATCCACTGCACCGGCGACGCCTCGGTGCACCAGGTGCTGAACGCCGTCGAAACGCTGCGGGCCGAGGGCTTCTCCGAGACGAGGTACCACATCGCGCACGGGCAGTTCGTGCATCCCGACGACATCGAGCGCTTCGCGAGGCTCGATGTCGCCGCCGACATCTGCCCCTTCATCTGGTGGCCCGGACCGATCGTCGAGGCGATCCGGGAGGTGCTGCCCCGCGAGCGCGCCGACAAGATGCAGCCCAACCGCGCCCTGCTCGACGTGGGCGCAGTCATCGCGGGCGGATCCGACTGGCCCGTCGCGGCCTCGCCCAACGCGTGGGAGGCCATCCACGGCCTCGTCACCCGCGAGGACCCGAGCGGCCAGTACCCCGGCGCGCTGTGGCCCGAGCAGGCCATCACGCTCGAAGAGTCGATCGCGGCCTTCACCATCGGGGCGATCACCGCGATGGGACTCGCCGACGAGACCGGCACGCTCGAAGCGGGCAAGTCGGCCGACTTCGTGCTGCTCGACCGCGACCCGTTCAAGCTCCCCTCGAACGAGCTCGCGACCACCACCGTCACCGAGACCTGGTTCGCCGGCCGCCGCGTGTTCCAGCGCGACTGATCCCGCATCCGCCGCCGACATCCGAATCCACCGAAGGAGAACCTCATGCACAAGCTCACCGTGCTCTACCCCGAACCGACCGATCGCGCCGCGTTCGAGGCCTACTACCTCAGCACCCACCTGCCGCTGGCCGCGAAGCTGCCCGGCGTGCAGGACATCACGTACTCGCTCGGCATCTGCGAGCCGGGCGATGGCCCCTACTACGCCATGTTCCAGGCGACCTTCGCCGACGGGGCCGCGCTCGGCGCAGCCCTCGCCTCGCCCGAGGGGCGGGCGGTGGAGGCCGACGTGCCGAACTACGCGACCGGCGGGGTCGTCGTGATCCCGCACGCCGCCGAGTCGTTCCCCATCGGCTGAGCGGGGCGGCGGCGTCCGCTGGTCGAGCGAAGCGGGATCGAAACCCCGGGCGCCGGTTTCGACTCCGCAAGCTCCGCTCAACCGGCGGGGTCGCTCAACCGGCGGGGTCGCTCAACCGGCGGGGTCGCTCAACCTCGGGCGAGCGCCGTCTCGAGACGGGCGGCGGCCGCGAGCAGTTCGCCGTCGCCGCCGGGGCAGCCGTCGAGCAGCAGCCCGATCCCCGGGCCCCCGAAGGCGGGGCCGAGCGGCAGCGCGAGGCTCGGCGAGCCCACGACCGTCGCGAGACGCGTGAACGAGGTGATCTCGCCGAACTGCCGGGAGCGGCCGGGGAGGTCGAGGGCGAGGGCGTCCTCGATCGGCGGGGGCAGGATCGGCACCGCCGGCCGCAGCACCGCGTCGAGGCGGTGGCGCCCCAGCAGCATCAGGTAGGCGGAACGCGCTCTGGCGCAGTCGTTCAGCAGAGCGTGGAGCCCGGCATTCCAGACCCCGCCCGCGACGACCTCGAGGCTCGACTCGATCAGGTGCCGCACGTGCGGATCCACCAGCCCGTCGACCACGGCTTCGAGGGAGGGCAGGCGCTCGTCGCCCGCGAGGAAGCTCCGCAGCGACGGCGCCAGCTCCCGCAAGCCGAGCTCGGGCTCGAAGGCGGCGACGCGGCGGTCGAGGCCCGTGAGGTCGACCGGCACGATCTCCGCCCCGCTCGCCGCGGCGCACCGCTCGACCGCGTGCCGCACCCCGTCGGCGACATCGGGAGCGCAGCGGTCGAGGTCGGCCGCGTCGAAGCCGATGCGCAGCGGCTCCGCCCGCTCGCCGCGGCGATCCGATCCGCGGCGATCCGATCCGCGGCGCACCGATCCACCGGGCACCTCCCCGGCCAGGGCCGCGTCGAGGCGACGCAGCGACGCGAGATCCGCCGCCATCGGGCCCGCCGTATCGCGCGAGAAGGCGATGCTCACCCCGCCGTCTTCGGGGTAGCGCCCGGTGCTCGGCCGGAACCCCCAGGTGCCCGTGAAGGCCGCGGGGATGCGGGTCGAGCCGCCGGTGTCGCTGCCCAGCCCGTAGGCGCAGATGCCGGCGGCGATCGCGGCGGCCGTGCCGCCGCTCGATCCGCCGGCCACCCGGCCGGGCAGGGCGGGGTTCTCGATCGGCCCGATCGCCGTGCCCGTCGACACGACGCCCAGCGCCAGCTCGTGGAGGTTCGCCTTGCCGATCACGGCCATGCCGCGCGCCCGGAGGCGGGCGACGACGCCCGCGTCGGTGTCGGGGACGAACCCCGCCAGCGCCGGGGTCGCCCCGGTCGTGGGGAGCCCCGCCGCGTGCAGGTTGTCCTTGACCGCGAGCGCGCGGCCGGCCAGCGGGTCGGCGGCCGCCGCGTC
>JASGDX010000086.1:0-6785 GCA_047606985.1 Leucobacter sp.
CAGCGCGCGCGGGCGGCGAGAGCTCGCGTTCGGGCCGGTGCTGCTGGCCGGCGGCTGGTGCGGGATCCTGCTCGGCCTGCTGGTGCCTTGACGCTTCGAGCCGCACGCAGGACGGAGGATTTCGAAACAGCCCGGGCCTTGACGACCCCGTAACCCGTCGCTGATAGTGTGTTTCGCGTTCCGGCGGTGCGCCTCAGACGCCGTCGGCGGAGCCGCGGAGCCGGCCGGGAGGAGTGGTGATGAACCCCGAACTGTTCGATGTCCCCGTGAAGGAGCTGCACCGCGACTTCGGCGAGGACCCGTGGCGGCTCGTGGTGCACGGCATCGACCCCGCGCTCGCCGGGCAGGACGAGACGCTGTTCTCCCTCGGCAACGGCTACCTCGGGCTCCGCGGCAATCATGAGGAGGGGCTGCCGCTCGGCAGCCACGGCACCTTCGTCAACGGGTTGCACGAGACCTGGCGCATCGAGCACGCCGAGAGCGCGTACGGCTTCGCCGAGCACGGCCAGACCATCGTCAACGCGCCCGACGCGAAGACGATCCGCATCTACATCGACGACGAGCGGCTCAACCTGACCTCATCGGAGATCGTCGACGTGCAGCGCATCCTCGACCTGCGCGACGGCACGCTCACCCGCACGCTGCTGTGGGTGACGCCGGCGGGCAAGCGGGTGCGGGTGGAGACCCGCCGCATGGTCTCCTTCGTCTCCCGCCACATGGCCACCATGGAGATGCGCATCACGGTGCTCGACGCCGATGCCGATCTCACGGTGTCGAGCCTCATCATCAACCGGCAGGACCTCGGCCGCGTCGACACCGAGCATCCGCGGCCGGCGGGATCCCCGGGAGCCGCCGGTCCCGCCGATCCGCGCAAGAGCGAGCAGCTGACCGAGCGGATCCTCGATGCCGGTCCGTCGCTGCACGACGGCGGGAGGAGCGTGCTGAGCTACCGCGTGCACGATTCGGGCATGACGCTCGGCGTCGGCGTCGACCACGAGTTCGACGGCGGGGGCAGCGACGTCGAGAGCGGCTGGCGCACCCGCGTCGAGACCTCGCCCGACCGGGTGCGGCACATGTTCCAGGGCATCGCGCTCCGGGGCCGCACCGTGCGGCTCGTGAAGACCGTCGCCTACCACTCGTCCGCGACCGCCGACCCGAGCGAGGTCGTCGACCGCTGCGTGCACACCCTCGAGAGCCTCGCCGCGCAGCCGGCGGAGCAGCGCTGGGCGGCGCAGCGGGAGTTCCTCGACGCCTTCTGGGCGCGCAGCGACGTGCGGGTCGATGCCGAGCCGGGCGTGCAGCAGGCCATCCGCTGGAACCTGTTCCAGCTCGCCCAGGCCGCGGCGCGAGCCGATGGGCGCGGCATCCCGGCGAAGGGGCTCACCGGCTCGGGCTACAGCGGCCACTACTTCTGGGACTCGGAGGTCTACGCGCTCCCGTTCCTCACCTACACGACGCCCTTCTGGGCGCGCAACGCGCTGCGGGCCCGCCAGCGCATGCTGCCCCAGGCGCGGCGCCGCGCCGCGATGCTCAACGAGGAGGGCGCGCTCTTCCCCTGGCGCACCATCAACGGCGAGGAAGCGAGCGCCTACTACGCCGCCGGCACCGCGCAGTACCACATCAACGCCGACGTGACCTACGCGCTGGCGCGCTACGTCTCCGCCACCGGCGACATCGAGTACCTGCTGTCGGGCGCCTGCGACATCCCCGTCGAGACGGCGAGGCTCTGGACCAGTCTCGGCTTCTGGCGCGTCGACGCCGACGGGGAGCGCCGCTTCCACATCCACGGCGTCACCGGCCCGGACGAGTACACCACCGTCGTCAACGACAACCTCTTCACGAACGTCATGGCGCGTTTCAACCTGCGCTTCGCGGTCGAGATGGTGCGCCGGCTCGCCGCTGAGGCGCCCGACCACTACGCCCGGATGCTGGAGCGGTTGAGCCTCGAGCCCGGCGAGGTCGAGGCCTGGGAGCGGGCCGCCGACCGCATGTGCGTGCCCTATTCCGAGGAACTGCGCATCCACCCGCAGGACGCGCACTTCCTCGAGCGGGAGGTCTGGGACCTCGCCGCCACGCCGCCCGAGCAGAAGCCGCTGCTGCTGCACTTCCATCCCCTGGTGATCTACCGGTTCCAAGTGCTGAAGCAGGCCGACGTCGTGCTCGCCCTGCTGCTCGCGAGCGACGAGTTCGGCCTCGAGGAGAAACGGCGGGACTTCGAGTACTACGACGCGCTCACCACGGGCGACTCCACGCTCTCGGCGGTCGTGCAGTCGATCATCGCCGCCGAGGTCGGGTACCGCGAGCTGGCCTACCGCTACTTCTACCACGCGCTGCGCGTGGACCTCGACGACCTGCACCACAACTCGGCCGACGGGGTGCACATCGCATCGTGCGGCGGCGTCTGGATGACGCTCGTGCAGGGCTTCGCCGGCATGCGAGACGCCGGGCGCCGGCTGAGCTTCGACCCGCGGCTGCCCGAGCACTGGGACTCGCTCGCCTTCCCGCTCGACTGGCGCGGCTCGCGCATCTCGGTGACCGTGGAGCGGCGGAGCATCCGCTTCGAACTGGCCCCCGACGCCGCGCGTCCGGTGCGGGTGCGCGTGCGCGGCGAGGAGGTGGAGGTCGCGCCCGGCGCGTCGGTCGAGGTGGAGCTGGAGGATCAGGGCGTCGACCTGGGCGCGTTCCGGGGACTGTCGGCCGGGATCCTGCCGAGGGAGGGCGACCCGGGAGCGCTGCCGGGCGCCGAGCAGGAGGTGCGCGCGGTGACGACCTCCATCCCGGTCGTCGGAAGCTGATCCAGGACCCGCCTCGACGCGCTCTTCCGAGGGAGGGCGGGAGGCGGTCCGCCTCGGCCCCGGCCCGCAGGGACGGGGGAGGCCCGGGCGATAGACTGGAGCCGGACCGAGTGAAAGGCTGGCACCGTGACCTACGTGATCGCTCTCCCGTGCGTCGATGTGAAGGATCGCGCCTGCGTGGACGAGTGTCCGGTCGACTGCATCTACGAGGGCGAGCGCTCGCTGTACATCCACCCGGACGAGTGCGTCGACTGCGGCGCCTGCGAGCCGGTGTGCCCCGTCGAGGCCATCTACTACGAGGACGATCTGCCGGAGGAGTGGGCCGACTACTACAAGGCCAACGTCGAGTTCTTCGACGAGATCGGCTCGCCGGGCGGCGCGGCGAAGGTCGGCGCCTACGATTTCGACCACCCGATCATCGCGGCGCTCCCGCCGCAGGGGGAGTAGTCGCGTGCGCGGAACCCTTCCCGACTACCCCTGGGATGCGATGGCTCCCTACGCCGCGGAGGCGGAGCGCCACCCCGGCGGCGCGCTGAACCTGTCGATCGGCTCGCCGGTCGATCCCTCGCCCGCGTGCGTCCGCGAGGCGCTCGCCGCCGCCACTGACGCCCACGCCTACCCGGCGACCGCGGGATCGCCCCGGCTGCGCGAGGCCATCGCCGAGTGGTTCTCGCGCCGGCGCGGCGTGGCGCTCGGGGTCGACGCGGTGCTGCCGACGGTCGGCTCCAAGGAACTGGTCGCCCTGCTGCCCTTCCTGCTCGGCCTCGGGCCAGAGGAGGCCGTGGTGCTGCCGCGGATCGCGTACCCGAGCTACGAGATCGGCGCCGCGCTCGCGGGCGCCAGGGCCGTCGCCTCCGACGACCCGGCCGAGTGGCCCGAGGAGACCAGGCTCGTGTGGGTGAACTCGCCCTCCAACCCCGACGGCCGTGTGATGGGCGTCGAGGCGCTGCGGGCGGCGGTATCGCGCGCCCGCGAGCTGGGCGCCGTGATCGTGGGAGACGAATGCTACGCCGAGTTCGGCTGGGAGGCGCCGTGGGACGCCGAGCGCATCCCATCGATCCTCGACCCGCGCGTGGTCGGCGACGACCACCGCGGCGTGCTGAGCGCCTACTCGCTGAGCAAGCAGTCGAACCTCGCCGGCTACCGGGCGGCCTTCGTCGCCGGCGATCCCGAGCTCGTCGACCGGCTGCTCACCGTGCGCAAGCACGCCGGCCTGATCCTGCCCGCGCCGGTGCAGGCCGCCATGATCGCCGCGCTCGCCGATGAGGCCCACGTCGATGCGCAGCGCGAGCGCTACCGCGCCAGGCGGGCCGTGCTGCGCCCCGCGCTCGAGGCGGCGGGGTACCGCGTCGACGGCAGCGAGGCCGGCCTCTACCTGTGGACGACCCGCGGCGTCGACGCCTGGGAGAGCGTCGCGGAGTTCGCGGGACTCGGGATCGTCGTGGGCCCCGGGCACTTCTACGGCGCCCACTCGCCGCAGCACGTGCGGCTCGCTCTGACCGCGAGCGACGAGGCGATCGAGGCGGCCGCCGAGCGCATCCGGCTCTCGGGCCGCTGAATCGCGATTTGCTCGACGTCGAGATATTCTGGGGTGGGCGCACCGCGGAGCTGCGGTGCGATTCAATCTCCTCCCCGAGCCGATAGGGTGGAGGGGCGAGGCGTCGCACCAGACGCTGAGCGCGCATACGACCCACGAGGAGACGACGTGACCGAATCGACTCAGAGCCAGGGCCAGAACACGGCGAGACTGGCCTTCCCCGGCGGCGAGGCCGAGTTCCCCATCCTCGAATCGGTCGACGGACACTCGGCGATCGACGTCAGCACCCTCACCAGGCAGACCGGCTACACGGGGCTCGACTACGGCTTCGTCAACACGGCGTCGACCAAGTCCGCGATCACCTACATCGACGGCGACCAGGGCATCCTGCGCTACCGCGGCTATCCCATCGAGCAGCTGGCCGAGAAGTCCACGTTCATCGAGGTCGCCTACCTCCTCATCTACGGCGAGCTGCCCACCGCGGATCAGCTCGCGGCGTTCGATAACGAGATCCGGCGCCACACGCTCCTCCACGAGGACATGCGCTACTACTTCGAGGCGGTGCCCCACACGGCCCACCCCATGGCGATGCTCTCCGGCGGCCTGCAGACCATGTCGACCTACTACGAGAGCTCGCTCGACACCTCGGTGCCCGAGTTCGTCGAGGTCAACACCATCCGACTGCTCGCGAAGCTGCCCGTTCTGGCGGCCTACGCGCACAAGAAGGCGATCGGCCAGGCCTTCCTGTACCCCGACAACGACCTCAGCTTCGTCGAGAACTTCCTGCGCCTCAACTTCGGCAACCACGCCGAGAAGTACGTGATGAACCCGGTGCTCGTCGACGCCCTCGACAAGCTGCTGGTGCTCCACGCCGACCACGAGCAGAACGCCTCGACCTCGACCGTGCGCCTCGTCGGCTCGACCGGTGCCAACATGTTCTCCTCCATCTCCGCCGGCATCAACGCGCTCTCCGGCCCGCTGCACGGCGGCGCCAACGAGGCCGTGCTCGACATGCTCGCCCAGATCCGCGATTCCGGCCAGGGCGTGCAGACCTTCGTCGAGAAGGTGAAGCGCAAGGAGGACGGGGTGAAGCTCATGGGCTTCGGGCACCGCGTCTACAAGAACTACGATCCCCGCGCCCGCATCGTCAAGGAGAGCGCGGGCCGCGTGCTCGAGGAACTCGGGGTCAACGATCCGCTGCTCGGCCTCGCGCAGGAGCTCGAGCAGATCGCGCTCGAGGACGACTACTTCAAGGAGCGCAAGCTCTACCCCAACGTCGACTTCTACACCGGCGTGATCTACAAGGCCATGGGCTTCCCGACCCGCATGTTCACGGTGCTGTTCGCGATCGGCCGCCTGCCCGGCTGGATCGCGCAGTGGCGCGAGGCGAGGCTCGACCCGCAGACCAAGATCGGAAGGCCGCAGCAGCTCTACGTCGGCTCGCCCGAGCGCCAGCTCGGCCGCTGAGCCCGGCGGGATCCCGAGACACTCCCTAGGCGTGCAGCGCGGCGTTCAGCTCGATGCCGGAGCCCTCGCGCGGCAGCGCCTCGACCGCGCCGGTGCGCGAGTTGCGGCGGAACAGCAGCCCGGGCAGCCCCGACAGCTCGAGCGCCTTCACCTCGACGGGCTCGCCGCCGGACTCCGAGGTGCCCCTCGGCAGCACGACCTTCGTGCCGGCGGTCACGTAGAGCCCGGCCTCGACGACGCAGTCGTCGCCCAGCGAGATGCCGATGCCCGAGTTGGCGCCGAGCAGCGTGCGCTCGCCGACGGTGATGCGCTGCGTGCCGCCGCCCGAGAGGGTGCCCATGATCGACGCGCTGCCGCCCAGGTCGGAGCCGTCGCCCACCACGACGCCCTGCGAGATGCGGCCCTCCACCATCGAGGCGCCGAGCGTGCCCGCGTTGAAGTTGACGAAGCCCTCGTGCATCACGGTGGTGCCGGGCGCGAGGTGCGCGCCGAGGCGCACGCGCGAGGTGTCGGCGATGCGCACGCCCTTCGGCACGACGTAGTCGGTGAGGCGCGGGAACTTGTCGAGCCCGACCGCGGTGATCCCGGCGCGCCGCAGGCGGGGCAGGTGCGCCGCGTAGTCCTCGGGCAGCATCGGGCCGGCGGTGGTCCACGCCACGTTGGGCAGCTTGCCGAAGATGCCGTCGAGATTGATGCTGTTGGGACGCACGAGGCAGTGGGAGAGCAGGTGCAGGCGCAGGTAGGCGTCCTCGGTGGAGGCGGGGGCCTCGTCGAGGTCGATCTCGAGGTCGACGGGGCGCAGCTCGACGCCGCGCAGCTCGTCTGCCCCGGCGAGCTGCTCGAGCGCGGCGGGGGCGATCCAGGGGTCGCGCGCCTCGGGGCGGCGTCCCAGCTCGGGGGTCGGGAACCAGGCGTCGAGCACCGTGCCGTTTGAGGCGATCGTGGAGATACCGGCGGACCAGGCGAAGCGCGTTGCAGTCATGATC
>JASGDX010000087.1:0-2574 GCA_047606985.1 Leucobacter sp.
GCGGGCACCGCCCCCGCGGCGAGCCCGAAGGCCAGCAGCGCCGCGAGCAGCGGGGCCGGGCGGCCGGGACGGCGCGTCGTCACAGCAGCGCCTCCTCGACGAACTCGATGATCCCGTGCATCAGCAGCGGGCCGCCGGTCGAGGTCCACAGCGATCCGTCGACCAGGATCACGTGTCCGTCGCGGTAGGCCGTGAGCTGGGTGAACCCCGGAACGCCCTGCGCCTCCTCGTAGGCCAGCTCGGCGCCCGAGATGTCCGCGGTGCCGCCGGCGACCGGGTTGTTGACACTCGAGCCGCCGAGCGTGCCGAAGAACATGTAGTCGGCGTCGGCGTCGGAGAGGTTCTCGAGCGAGATGGGCTCGGAGTGGCCGCGGCCCTCCTTGTCCTGGGCAGGCGGGCGCCGCAGCCCGATCGCCTCGAGCGCCATGCCCGGGGGCAGCTCCTTGAGGATGAGCGAGGCGTTCGATCCCTGCCACCGCACAATCGAGAACGTCTTGTCGGCGTAGCCCGCGTCGGCGAGGCGCTGCTTCACGTCGGCGGCGTAGTCGTCGAACTCGGCGAGGATCCGCTCAGCCTCGTCCTGCTCGTTCAGGGCGTTCGCCGTGTTCTCGAAGGTCTTGCGCCAGTCGGCGCCCGCGTAGCCCACGAAGTAGACCGGCGCGATGCGCTCCAGGATCGCCACGGCCTCGGGGTTGTTGCCGCCGGAGGCGTAGGTGAGGATCAGATCGGGCTTCAGCTCGGCGATCGCCTCGAAGTTGAACTGCGCCACGCTGCCGACCGCGGGGATGCCCTCGGCGCGATCGAGCAGGTAGTGGGGCATGCTCGACTGTCCACGGCCGTTGACCGAGCCGACGGGCTCGACGCCCAGGGCGAGCGCACCGTCGAGCGTGGGCTCGCTGAGCGTGACGACCCGCTTCGGCTCGACCGGCACCGCGACCGGGGCGTGCTTGACGTCCTCGATCACCCGCACGGGGGTGCCGTCATCCACGCCGGGCACGCCATGGGCCTCGCCCTCCTCGCCGACGGCGATGCCGTACGCCGACTCGCCGTCGGTGCCCTGCGCCGGCTGCGCGGCCGTCGATCCCGACGCGCAGGCGCTCAGCATCAGCGCCGCGGCGAGCGCGATCGCCCCGAGCAGAGGCCGCGGGCCGAATCCCATGCCGAACATCCCTTCAACGCCGTCGAGAAGACCCGGTATCGTTCACATCAGGTCAGAATAAGGATATACATATATACATCTGATGATCAAAGCGGGATCGCGCCGCGGAGGGATCGGGGATCGAGGGGCGATGCACGCAGCACCGGACGGCGCCGGCCCCAGCCTCATCCCAAAGCACTGGTCAGTTTCAGGGGTATCGCCTGCGGAATTACCCCTGAAACTGACCAATGGTTCGGCTGGATACAGCCCGCAGACCGAAAAACCGGCACCGCCCCCAACACAGACCCAGAGCGGAGGATCAATGCCCGCGCAGACCGACGGAGCGACACCCACGCAAGCCGGGGGATCCGCATCGGCGGTACCCGAGCGCTCCGGCGGTACGCCGAGCACACCGCGCAGGCAGCCGCCGAAGGTGCGGCGGCCGACGCCGGTGCCCGTCGCCCAGAGCCCCGCGCTCCGCGCGCTGCGCGAGGAGATCGCCGGGCTGCGCGTTCCCGAATCGCGGCGCGGTGCCCTCGGCCGGTTCTGGGACCGCTGCGCGGGATCCGCGCCGCTGGTCGAGAGGGACCCGACAGGCGAGCCGCGCGTACTCACCTTTCTCTGGCGCTCGGATACCGCCCGCGCGGTGCTGCTCTTCGTCAACCGCGTCACCGACGAGACCGACCTCGACCGCTCGCTGCTCGAGCACCTCGACGGCACCGATGTCTGGCATCGCTCGTACCTCCTGCCGCCCGGCTGGCGCGGGTCGTACGGCTTCCTCGTGCACGAGGCCGACGACGCGCCCCCGTGGTCGTCCGGGCGCCCCGATCAGGTGCGGCTGCGCGCCCTGCTCGACACCGCGCGCGCCGATCCCCGCAACCCGCTCGGCTGCCCCAACAGCGCCGGACGGCGCCTCTCGGTCGCCGCGCTCTCCGATGCTCCCCCGCAGCCGTGGATCGCCGACGGCCTCGATGCGGCGGAACCGGGTCGACATCCGGGCACCGTGCGAGCCGCGGATGCCGCCGCGGGCATCGACGACGCCGTCGTCGCGGATACCAGCCCGAGCCCCATCGCCATGGACGCGACGGGCCTCCCCGATGCCGCCGCGAGCACCTTCGACGCGCGCACCGCCATCGGCCTCGCCAGTACCGCGACCACCTCCGATCTCCCCGATGCCGCTGCGGACGCCGCCCTTCCCGGCTCTGCCGCCGGCACCTCGGGCACCGGGGATACCACTTCCGCCACGCCCGCCACGAACACCGCGAACGCATTGGAACTCACCGGCGTCACCGCAGGTACCACAACCGCGGGCACCGTCACCGGGTCCGCTTCAGATTCCACCCGAAGCACCACCACTGCGCCCATCGGCACCGCAGGCGCCGCGACCACCGCGGCCAGCGCGGCCACCGCGGCCACCGCAGGCGCCACCGGCGCCA
>JASGDX010000088.1:0-3980 GCA_047606985.1 Leucobacter sp.
GCCGCCTCGATCGAGGAGGTCGACCTGTCGGGCTTCGCGGACCTCTCAGAGATGGCCGACCTCGATCCGACCGATCCCGAGGCGATGGCGAAGCTCGAGGTCGGCCATCTCTGAGAGGTCCGCGAAGCCCGACAGGTCGACCTCCTCGATCGAGGCGGCGAAGGCGTCGTACTCGTCGACGAAGGCGTCGAGGGCGCTCTTCACCTCCTTGTTCGTGACCTTGTCCTGGGTCTCGGCCAGCGCGTCCTGGATCGGCTTGAGGGTTGCCTCGAAGTCGACCTCGTTGCCCTGCAGGGCGTCCTGCAGCGACTGCTGGATGTCGGCCTGAGACTCGGTCACGACCTCGTTCATGGTCTCCTCGGCGACCGTGCAGGCCTCCTCGACGCTCTGCCCGCCCGAACAGGACATCAGGCCGAGTGCGAGGCCCGCGGTCGCGAGGACGGCGCCGGTGCGGCGAATGGTGGTGTTCATGGTAAATCCCCCCCCCTGGTATCGCAGGCGCCCGATTGCGGCGCCCCGGGCAGTCTATCGAGGCAGGCGGGGAGGGTGCGGGGCGCGCGGCGCGGCGCCGTAGGCTGGGGGCATGCGGCAGGAGAGCGGGCAGGGCGGGGAGCGGGATCCCGATATCGGGGATTCGCACCCCGATCGGGCGGAGGCCGGCGAGGCGGGATCGGGCGCCTCCGAGGCGGGTGCCGCGGCCCTCGCACGCGTGCTGGACACGGTGCGCACCATGGTCTCACCCGGCGGCTGCGCCTGGCACGCCGCCCAGACCCACGAGTCGCTCACTCGCTACCTGGTCGAGGAGACCGCCGAGTTCATCGACGCCGTCGAGCGCGGCCTGCCCGCTGACGAGGTGCGCTCGGAGCTCGGAGATGTGCTCTACCAGGTGCTCTTCCACGCGGCCATCGCCGAGCGCGACGGGGAGGGGTACGATCTCGCAGCCGTCGCCGGCGCGCTCGACGAGAAGCTCGTCGCCCGGCATCCGCACGTCTTCGGCGACCGCGGCTACATGTCGGTCGAGGAGCTCAACGCCGAGTGGGAGCGCCTCAAGGAGGACGCGGTGGGGGAGGATCGCGGATCCCGCGGCCCGCTCGACGGGATCCCGGCGGGCATGCCCACCCTCGCGCGTGCGGCGAAGGTGGTCGACCGGCTGCGGCGCGCGGGGCTCCTGGAAGCGGGGGCCTCGTATACGTCGGAACTCCGCGCATGCGTCGACTCTGGACCGGGCGCGGAGGAGCGCCGGCCGGACTCAGGCGAGCGCCGACCGAGCGCCGAAGAGAACCCGCTGGATCCGGACGAGAACCCGCCGGGCGATACGTCGGCGATCTCGGCCGATCCCGAAGAGCGGGGCTGCGGCGAGGAAGGCATCGGCGACGCGATGCTCGCGCTCGTGATGCGCGCGCACGCCGACGGCGTCGATCCCGATCGCGCCCTGCGACGCTCGATCGATCGCTTCACCGATCGGATCGTGCCCCGCTGAGGGGTGCCCCGCTGAGGGGTGGAACCGCGAAGAGGGGCGGGGCGGCAGCCGACTGCGGGATCCGCCCCGCCCGCTTCCTGCCGGGCGGGGCATGGGCCCGGCCGAGCGGCTACTGGGTGACAGCCTCCGTCAACGGGCAGACCTCGTCGAGGGAGGTGAGCGCCCCCTGGAAGTCCTCCCAGCTCAGGCCGGCGGCGGTGAGCGCCTCCTGGTTGAGCGCCTGGGCCTGCTGCAGCGCGTCCTGAGCGTTCGGGTCGACCGAGCTGTAGTCGACGCTCTCGAGCACCGCCTTCACCTCGTTGATCTTGTCGAGGGCCTCGCCGAGCGGCTTCGACACCTCGGGGTTGGTGATGTCGCTGCTCGCCTGCTCCATCGCCTGCTGCAACCCGTCGAAGACGCCGGCGAAGTCGGGGATCTCGCCCGCAACCGGGGTTGAGGTCGCCTCGCCTATCTTCTGGATCGCCGGCTTCAGCTCGGCGATGAGGGTGTCGCAGGCCTCATCGACGGTCTGCTCGGGCTCCGAGGTCTCCTCGGGTTCAGGGGTCTGCCCGACCTGCTCCTCCGTCGAGTCGGGGGACGCGGTCTTCTCCGTCGCGCCGCCGCTCGAGCAGCCCGCGAGGCCGATGGCGAGGGCCGCCGATGCCAGCAGCGCCAAGGTCCGGGTCTTCTGATCGTTCATGATGACGTCGGCTCCTGTTCGTGGGAAACGAGGAGCAACCGCTTCGGTGCTCCGCGTTCCACACTAACAGGGGCGGTCGGACGGCCTCCCAGTGCCCGGGGCGACCCGGGCGTGCGGGGCGTACGGGGCGAGGCTCAGGATCCCGGACCCGACCACAGCGCCCGCAGCACGGCGACGGTCTCGTCGATCCCGACGCCCGCCCGCTGCGCCGCCTCTGCGAGCGCCCGCGCCTGCTCCACCACGGCCTGGGGAGCCCGCGAGGCACCGGGGGCGACGCGGGTGCCTGCCGCAGTGCGGGTGACCACGAGGCCCTCCTGCTCCAGCGCCCGGTAGGCCTTCGCGGCGGTGGCCTGCGCCACTCCGAAGTCGCGGGCCGTCTGCCGCACGGTGGGCAGCCGCTCTCCGTCGCCGAGCTGTCCCGAGCGGATCGCCCCGCGGAACAGCTCGGCGATGTCGTCGGCGGTGCGGGGGAGCGGGGGTGCGGGATCCACGGCAGCCATCGTAGCCGCCGCCCGATCGGCGTCGAGGGCGGTCATCGATCCGCTCGGCTCTCTATGAGCCCCGCGGGCGCCTCGGCCGTGGTGGAGGACCCGCCAGCCGGGGGCGACGCTGGGTCGCGGGGCGGGGCGGGGTCGGAATCGGTGCCGGTGCCGGTGCCGGTGCTCGAGGCTGCGGCCGAGGAGCCGGCGGGCGCGACATCGGGATCGGCCGTGGGAACCCTGCGCCCGGCGAGCAGCGCGCGCAGCGTGTCGGTCGCGAGCCGCAGCAGCACGGCCGCGCCGATGCCCTGCACCACGTAGCCGCCGAGGTGCATGAACGGGGCGAAGGCGCCGTACCCGGTGCCGACCTCGATGACGGGCTGCCTCAGCTCGTCCAGGCCGATGCCGATGCTGATCTGTCCGACGAAGCCGACGAACGCCCACACCGCGCCGAGGGTCAGCAGCACCGCTCCCAGGCCGATGAACGTGATCAGGCGCGCGGTCGCCTCGCGCTCTTCCGCGATTTGCGCCGCGGTGCGACGGGCGGGCACGGGCCGGTTCGCGTCGCCGCCGAGCACGAGCGCGAAGGCGGTCGCGGCGAGCACGAGCGCGACGAGCGTGGCGAGGTGGTTGGGCCATCCGGCTCCCCAGAAGTATCCCTGTGCGATCGGCGTGTATCCCGGCAGCTGGGTCCACCCCGGGCCGATGCCGTAGTGGTCGGCGTCGCGCGGTGCCGAGACGCCGATGAGGGTCTGCCAGCCCGCCATGAGCAGCAGCAGGGTCCCTGCGGTCGCCGTGATCCACAGCGGCACGCGGGGGGCGAAGTGCCACCAGCGGCGGCGGGGCGCGATCAGCCGCTCGCCCGGGCTCGGCAGCGGCTCCCGGTGCAGCGCGATCACGGCGATCGCCATGACGGCCGCCGCCGCGAGCAGCGGGGCCGGGCGCTGCCACCAGCCGTCGCCGCTGAAGGAGGGGTTGAGCGTCGCCAGCCAGCTCGTGAGCGAGCCGACGCCGACGACGATGAGCGACCCGGCGATCCCGAGCCACGCGAGCGTCTCGGCGCGGCGGCCGCTCGCGGGCAGCGACACGATGCGACGCGGACGCAGCCACGACAGGGCGAAGAAGATCGCGCCGAGGGTGAGCGCCATCTCGATCGGCGGCAGGTGCATGAGGATCGTGCGCAGCAGCCAGGTGATCCATTCCATCGTTGACTCCGTTCCTGCGGTGAACCGCATCGCGAGTGACCTGTGCTGTCATGCTATCACAACTTGTAGTGCGTGAGTGGTACAAGATGCCGCCGTCCGTCGCCCTCGCAACCGCCGCTTCCCAAATGGGAGTCGCA
>JASGDX010000089.1:0-9065 GCA_047606985.1 Leucobacter sp.
CGGATGGGCACCTGCTGCAGGCGCCCATCCGCACGACTGTCTACCGCGGCTCGTCCACGCCGTCAGCCGCGAGGAGCTCCTCCTCGACCGCGCCGCCGTAGCCCTCGGTCTCGGGGTCGCCGTGCAGACCGCCCGACACGGCGTACTCCTCCTCGGGCGAGAGCACGAGGTGGTGACGACCGTAGAGGCCGAACACGAGCAGGGCGATGACGTACACGATCACGATGGCGACGATCGCCGGGCGGAAGGTCTCGTTGAGCAGGAAACCGAGGAAGATGAGCGCCGAGATGATCGCCGCCGCGACCGCGCCGAATTTGCCCCACGGGCTCAGGTACGGGCGCTTCGCGTCGGGGAACTTCCGGCGCAGCATGAGGAACGACAACATCTGCATGAAATACGCGAGCACCGCGCCCCACACCGCGATGTTCAGCACGACCGCGCCGCCGACGCCGCTGTCGCCGCCGGTCAGCTGCACCACGACGAGCGCGACGAAGCCGATGATCGCTCCCGCGAGCAGCGCCACCCACGGCGTCTGGCGCTTGCCGGTGAGCGAGAGGAACTTCGGGTAGTAGCCGGCGCGGGACAGCGAGTACATGTTGCGGCCGTAAGCGAACATGATGCCCTGCAGCGAGGCCAGCAGGCCGAACAGCGCGAAGAGTGCAAGCACGCCGGCGACCCAGGCGAGGTCGTCGCCGAGAATCTTGCGGAAGCCGTCGAGCAGCGGCTCGCCGGCCGTGCCCGTGGCCTCGGCGCCGAGCACCGCGGTGTTCAGGAAGAGCACCAGCAGGCCGGTGACGATCAGCGTGCCGCGGGCCCAGAGGCCGGCGCGCGGGATGTCGCGCACCGGGTTGTGCGACTCCTCGGCCGCGAGCGGCAGCTCCTCGATGCCGAGGAAGAGCCACATGGCGAAGGGCAGCGCGAAGAGGATCGGCAGGGGCCCGTGGGGCAGGAAGGCGGTCTGACCGGGATCGGGCTCGATGTCGAGCAGGCTGCCCCAGTCGGCGGCTCCGCTCGCGAGCGCCATGATGCCGAAGAGCACGAGCACGCCGATCGAGATGAACGACACCACGATGGCGAACTTCAGCGAGATCGAGGCGCCGGCCGTGTTCAGTCCGACGAACACGGCGTAGAGGATGATCCACCACACCCAGGTCGGCAGGGAGAAGCCCATGAGGCCCTCGGTCACGCCGTTCGCGTAGCCCGCCGAGAAGTAGACGATCACCGCGGTCGTCGCCACGTACTCGATCGATTCGGCGAGACCGGTGATGAAGCCGCCCCACGGCCCCATCGCCGCGCGGCCGAAGGAGTAGGCGCCTCCGGTGTGCGGCATGGCCGCGGCCATCTCGCCGATGGAGAAGACGAGGCCGTAGTACATGACGACGAGGATCGCGAAGGCGATCAGCATGCCGCCGAAGCCGGCGGCGTCGATGCCGAAGTTCCAGCCCGAGAAGTCGCCCGAGATGACCGCGCCGACCGCGAGGCCCCAGAGGCCCCAGATGCCCGCGGCGCGCTTGAGCTGCCGCTTCTCGAAGTACCCGGACTCGGCGGTCGTGTACGTGACCCCCGAGACCTTCAGTGTGTCCTTGGCCATGCTCGGCCCCCTTCACCTCGTCGTGAACATCAGCTGTCCGGTCCGACCGCCCTCGGAGAGGCGGCTACGTCAACCGACTATAGTGAACCCAATGGTCGAATCAACTACCTTTCGGTAAAACTTCTCGCACGGATTCGCCGCGATCGATCGATGGACGACACGGCTTCCACCGGACGGGAAAACGGCGCTAAGGTCTATGTGCAGACCATTCGCGCGACAGGCACTCTGCGCGCGACACCCTCAGTGCCGAGGAGGAGCACCATGACCGGAACCAGCGGAAACCTGACCCCCGAGCAGTTGCGCGGGGCGGTGGCGAGCGGCGAGATCGACACCGTGATCGTCGCGTTCACCGACATGCAGGGCCGCCTCGTCGGCAAGCGGGTCTCGGCCAGGCTCTTCCTCGAAGACATCATGGATCACGGCGCCGAATGCTGCAACTACCTCCTGGCGGTCGACGTCGAGCTCAACACCGTCGACGGCTACGCGCTCACCAGCTGGGAGAGCGGCTACGGCGACATGGCCATGATCCCCGATCTGTCGACGCTGCGCCGCACTCCCTGGCTGCCCGGCACCGCCCTCGTCATCGCGGATCTCACGACCGCGTCCGACCACGCCCCGATCCCGGTCTCGCCGCGCGCCATCCTGCAGCGCCAGGTCGACCGCCTCGCCGAGCGCGATCTCGTGCCGTTCGTCGGCACCGAACTCGAGTTCCTCGTCTTCGAAGACGACTACCGCACCGCCTGGCGGAAGGGCTACCGCGACCTCGCGACCGCCAGCGACTTCAACACCGACTACGCCCTCCAGGCCTCGACCCGGCTCGAGCCGCTGCTGCGCGACATCCGCAACAGCATGGACGCCGCGGGCATGTACTGCGAAGGCGTCAAGGGCGAGTGCAACCTCGGCCAGCAGGAGATCGCCTTCCGGTACGCGCAGGCGGTTCCCACCTGCGACAACCACTCCATCTACAAGAGCGGCTCCAAGGAGATCGCCGAGGCGCACGGCAAGAGCATCACCTTCATGGCGAAGTTCAACGAGCGCGAGGGCAACAGCTGCCACGTGCACTCGAGCCTGCGCAACTCCGCGGGCGACGCCGTGTTCGCCGATCCCGCAGCCGCCGACGGCATGTCGAAGACCTTCAGGCACTTCATCGCCGGCCAGCTCGCCGCCATGCGCGAGTTCACGCTGCTCTACGCCCCCAACATCAACTCGTACAAGCGCTTCGTCGAGGGCAGCTTCGCCCCCACCGCCGTCGCGTGGGGCCACGACAACCGCACCTGCGCGCTGCGCGTCGTCGGCCGCGGGCACGGCATGCGCGTCGAGAACCGGGTGCCTGGCGGCGACGTGAACCAGTACCTCGCCGTCGCCGGCATGCTCGCCTCGGGCCTGTACGGCATCGAGCACGAGCTCGAGCTCGGCGAGCCGCTCGCGGGCAACGCCTACACCAGCGAGGTCGAGCGGGTGCCCACCACGCTGCGCGACGCCGCCGACCTCTTCGAGCGGTCGGAGCTGGCCCGCGAGGTCTTCGGCGACGAGGTCGTCGAGCACTACACGCACGCGGCGCGCGTCGAGGTGCGGGCATACGACGCGGCCATCACCGACTGGGAGCGGGTGCGCGGCTTTGAGCGGCTCTGAGACGGTGAGCGCCGGCGCGGGCGATGCAGCCGGCGCGGCCGGCGGCGGAGCCGGAGCGGCGCCCGTGATCGGGATCACCAGCTACCTCGAGCAGGCGCAGACCGGGGTGTGGGACGTGCGGGCGTCGTTCCTCCCCCAGGTGTACCTGAACGCGGTCACCGACGTGGGCGGCATCGCCGTGGTGCTGCCCCCGCAGCCCGGCGATCTCGACACCGCCAGGCGCATCGTGTCGACGCTCGACGGACTCATCCTCTCGGGCGGCGCCGACGTCGATCCCGCGCGCTACGGGCAGCCGGCCCACGAGCGCACCGGGGCTCCGCGCACCGATCGCGACGACTTCGAGGGCCTGCTGCTCGAGGCCGCCATCGAGGCGGAGCTGCCGTTCCTCGGCATCTGCCGCGGCGCGCAGGTGCTCAACGTCGAGCGCGGCGGCACCCTCATCCAGCATCTCCCCGACGTCGTCGGCGACGAGCGGTACCAGCTGGGCGACGGCGTCTTCAACCCGATCGACGTCGAGGTCGATGCGGGATCCCGGATCGCCGAGGTGCTCGGCGACGACCGCGGCGCCCGCGCCCATCTCTATCACCACCAGGCCATCGGCGAGGTCGGCGAGGGGCTCGCGGTCACGAGCCGCACGGCCGACGGCGTCGTCGAGTCGATCGAGCTGACCTCGGTGCCGTTCGGCATCGCCGTGCAGTGGCACCCCGAGGAGAACCCCGAGGACCGCCGCCTCTTCGAGGGGCTCGTCGCGGCGGCCAGAACCCACCGCGTCGCTAAGGAGCAGGCATGAGCTACACCGTCGTCAACCCCGCGAACGAGGCCGTCGTCGCCGAGGTCGGGCACCTCGACGCCGCGCAGACCGACGAGGCCATCGCCGCGGCCGTGCACGCGCAGCGCGAGTGGGCGCGCGTCGCCCCGGCCGACCGGGCGAGGGCGCTGCGCCGCTTCGCCGCAGCCGTCGACGGCGACATCGAGCGCCTGGCGCAGCTCGAGACCACGAACTCCGGCCACCCGATCTCGCAGTCGCGCTGGGAGGCCGGGCACGTGCGCGACGTGCTCGAGTACTACTCGGCATCGCCCGAGCGCCTCATCGGGCAGCAGATCCCCGTCGCGGGTGGCATGGACGTGACCTTCCACGAGCCGCTCGGCGTGGTCGGCGTGATCACCCCCTGGAACTTCCCCATGACCATCGCGGCCTGGGGCTTCGCCCCCGCGCTGGCCGCGGGCAACGCGGTGGTGCTGAAGCCCGCCGAGTGGACGCCGCTCACCAGCCTGCGCCTCGGCGAGCTGGCCCTCGAGTCGGGGCTTCCCGAGGGGCTCTTCCAGGTGCTCGCGGGCCGCGGCTCCGTGGTCGGCGAGCGCTTCGTCACCCACCCCGCCGTGCGCAAGGTCGTGTTCACCGGCTCCACCGCGGTGGGCAAGCGCATCATGTCGGGCTGCGCCGAGCAGGTGAAGCGCGTCACCCTCGAGCTGGGCGGCAAGAGCGCCAACATCGTGTTCGACGACGCCGACATCGAGAAGGCCGCAGCCACCGCGCCCTACTCGGTCTTCGACAACGCCGGCCAGGACTGCTGCGCGCGCAGCCGCCTGCTCGTGCAGCGCAGCGCCTACGACCGCTTCATGGAGGGCTTCGAGCAGGCGGTCAAGGGGGTCAAGGTCGGCGATCCCACGCTCGAGGAGACCGAGGTCGGCCCGCTCGTGACCCTCGCGCACCGCGACAGCGTCGCCTCCTTCATCACGGACGACGTGCGCGTGGCGTTCCGGGGCACGGCCCCGGAGGGGCCTGGCGCCTGGTTCGCCCCCACCGTCGTCGAGGGAGCGCACGGCGACCGCCTCTCGCGCGAGGAGATCTTCGGCCCGGTCGTGTCGGTGATCCCCTTCGAGGACGAGACCGACGCGCTGCGCATCGCCAACGACACCGAGTACGGGCTGAGCGGATCCATCTGGACGCGCGACCTCGCCCGCGGCATCCGCGTGGCGCGCGGAGTGGAGGGCGGCAATCTCTCCGTCAACTCGCACTCCTCGGTGCGCTACTCGACCCCCTTCGGCGGTTTCAAGCAGTCGGGCCTCGGCCGCGAGCTGGGCCCCGACGCCGCCGAGCACTTCACCGAGACGAAGAACGTGTTCTTCGCCTCCGAGTGATCGCATCGCGTTCCCCGAGCCTGTCGAGGGGAACGCCCCATTCCGCGCCCGCTCCCCTCGACAGGCTCGGGGAACGGCAGTACTCACCAGATGAACAAGGAACACCAATGAGCGACATCACCCCCATCGACCTCACCCAGCGCCTCGCGGGCAAGGTCGCCGTCATCACCGGCGGCGCGAGCGGCATCGGCCTCGCCACCGCGAAGCGCATGCGCGCCGAGGGCGCGAAGATCGTCATCGGCGACATGAACCCCGAGACCGGCGAGGCCGCGGCCGCCGAGGTCGACGGCATCTTCGTGCAGGTGAACGTGACCGACGAGGAGCAGGTGAACCACCTGTTCGACACCGCCGCCCGCGAGTTCGGCTCGGTCGACATCGCCTTCAACAACGCCGGCATCTCGCCCGACGACGACGACTCGATCGAGATCACCGAGCTGCCCGCGTGGCAGAAGGTGCAGGACGTCAACCTGAAGAGCGTCTACCTCTGCTCGCGCGCGGCCCTGCGCCACATGACGAAGCAGGGTTCGGGATCCATCATCAACACCGCGTCGTTCGTCGCGGTGATGGGCTCGGCCACCTCGCAGATCTCGTACACCGCTTCGAAGGGCGGCGTGCTCGCCATGACCCGCGAGCTCGGCGTGCAGTTCGCCCGCCAGGGCATCCGCGTCAACGCGCTCTGCCCCGGGCCCGTGAACACCCCGCTGCTGCAGGAGCTGTTCGCGAAGGATCCCGAGCGCGCCGCGCGCCGCCTCGTGCACGTGCCGATCGGCCGCTTCGCGCGTCCCGAGGAGCTCGCGGCCTCCGTCGCCTTCCTCGCGAGCGACGACGCCTCGTTCATCACCGCCTCGACGTTCCTCGTCGACGGCGGCCTCACGAGCGCCTACACCACCCCGCTCTGAGCGCCGGGCTCGGCGCGGACGCACGACCCGGAGAGGAGACACGATGCACATCCCCGCGGAAGGCGTCGAGCTGCTCATCGGAGCCGTGCGGCCGAGCAACGCCTACGAGGAGACCATCCGGAGGCTGCTGCAGTCCATCCGCCTGGGCCTGATCCCGCCCGGCGACCGGCTGCCGCCCGAGCGCGACCTCGCCGGCATGCTGAAGGTGAGCCGGGACACGGTGCGCGAAGCGCTGGCGACGCTCTCGGAGGCCGGCTACGTGGTGGCGCGGCGCGGCCGCTACGGCGGCACCTTCGTGGTCGACGAGCTGCCGGCCGACTCGGCGCTGCGCACCGAGACCACCGTGCTCGGCGAGGCCGAGATCGAGGACACCACGGTGCTGCGACGCGTGCTCGAGACCGGCGCGGCGCGCGAGGCGGCCGCCCGCGAGCTGTCCGCCGAGGAGCGCGCCGCGCTCGTGCGGGCGCTCGAGGAGTGCTCGGCGGCCGACCTGGCCGATCACCGCCGCCTCGACTCGCGGCTGCACCTGCTCATCGCCGAGCTGTCGGGATCGCCCAGCCTGGTGCCGCTCGTGGCGAATCTGCGCACGCGCGTCAACGCGCTGCTCGACGGCATCCCGGTGCTGGCGCCCAACCTGGCGCACTCGCACGCTCAGCACGAGGCCATCGTGGCCGCGATCCTCGCGGGTCGTTCGGAGTCGGCGGCCGAGGCGATGCTGGAGCACATCGAGGGATCGGCCGCGCTGCTGCGGGGCTTCCTGTCGTCGCGGTAGGGCGGTCAGCGCGGCTCGGCGCGCGGCGCCGGTTCCGCGGCGAGCTGCGCGGCGAAGCTGCCGAAGTGGATGACGTCGCCGTGCGAGAGCCGGGTGCGCTGATGCGCGGGGAGCATCCACTGATTCCCGTTCTGGATGAGGTAGGTGCCGTTCGCCGTGCCGAGATCGGACAGCCAGAACTCGTTCTCCGAGGTGAGGCCGAACTCGAAGTGGCTGCGCGACAGGAGCCGCCGGGGATCCTCGAATCGGATGACGTGGGTGTGACCGCCGTCGCTGCGGGGCTCGCGTCCGACGATCCCGTCTCCGCGCACGTCGATCACCTGGCCCGTCGAGAAGACGAGCCGATAGCGCAGGCGACTCCGCTGCTCATGCGCGTCGGCGCCGACGACCTGGGTGTGGCCGATCGGCTCGCGCCGTTCCCGGGGCGGGGCGGGGCGGGGAAGCGGCGGCGGCGTGGGGTAGTACTCCGCCGCGGCGACGCGGTCGGGCCGGTGGAGCTCGCGCGACCACTGTCCGAAATCGGACGGGGCCTGTCTGCCTGCGGCTGCTCGCTTGCGGGACACGTCTCCCCCTCTACTCGCCGGCTTCCAGCGGGCGGATCACGAAGGTGTCGGACACGTGGCCGAACAGTTCGAGCAGCGGGTCGGCGAGGTCGACCGCGGGCGAGGCGCACGCCACCATGACCACAGCTCCGTCGATCGGGAGGAAGGTGTACATGAACACGTGCTTCACCGCGGTGCCCCCCGCGTCGATGCGCACCTCGCGGACGCCGAACTGACGGGCGCCGGCGCCGCCCCCGGGCAGTTCGACGTGCGTGAGGCTGCTCCAGAGCCCATCGCCGGCGGCGGGATCCCGTTGCTGCAGCTGTTCCACGATGTCCTCGACGGGGTTGTCGCCTGGCGCCGACGGAAGCACGGTGACCGTGAGCGATCCGGTGATCAGCCCGTCCCCAGCGGGGCGGCAGAATGCCGCGCAATAGCGCGCGCCGCCGTCCCAGGCCTGCGCCGCGACGCGACGCAGGTAGGCGACGAACTCGCCGCGATGCGGGCGGAACTCGGGGATGTCCCGGACCCGCGCGTCGACGAGGTACTTGATGCTGCGGTCGCGGGTGAGCGGTTTGAGGTCCAGTTCCTCCCACGAACCCGGCAGATCGAACGAGAAATACGCGTTCGTGAGCGGAATGCCGCTCGATTCCCTGTGCTGAGCCATCTGCTCCCCCTCCATGTCGTGCTGATCCGTCGGGTCAGGGCAGGGCCACCTGCAGGAGCACGGCCTCCCCCGCGTCGCTCGTGAAGTGGCCTCTGCCCGCGGGCATCTCGGCTCCGATGTCGGAGCGCTTGAGGCGCACACCCGTGACATCGCCGTCGGTCATGCTCTGCGGGGTGAAGAGCAGGCCGTGGCGGTTCTTCTTCATCTCGACCAGCCAGCCGGTGAATCCCTTGCCGAGCGCTTCGGCGTCGCCGGCGATGATCAGGCCGAGACGGTGCTCCTGGGCTTTCGCGATCATGCCGCGCAGCCACATGTCGGCGTCGATCTGCCGCAGCAGATCGGCGTCGTCCGCGATGAAGAGGGTGGGCCGGGGCCGGTCGGAGAGGAGCGGAGCGAGGCGCTCCTCGGTGAGCTCGGCCGCGTCGGAGAAGACCTCGATCACGCCCGGCCGGCCCGCGAGGTCTCGCAGCGCGTTCTTCCGGGGAACCGCCAGCACGAGCTCGTAGCCGTTCTTCAGCGCGGTGTGGGCGATGGTGTGCAGCGTGGTCGTGCGGCCGGACTTCGCCGGCCCGGCGACCACGAAGGTCGGGAGACCGTGGATCGGGTTGATGGCGTGCGGCTGCACGTTGCGCCCGCCCACGCCGAGGAAGATGTCGTGCTCGCGCGGCTCGAGATTGCCGTGCTGCGCTTCCGCGTCGCGGCGGGTGAGCTGGACCGGCATCTCCGCGATGGTGAACGGTCGGCGTTCGGCGGGCACCTCGCGCTCGCGCTCGGCCAGCGAGGACGCCGCCTCGCGGATGCGCAGCACGGCAATCTCGAA
>JASGDX010000090.1:0-4187 GCA_047606985.1 Leucobacter sp.
ACCGCGGCCGCGACGGCGCGCCTCGACGCGACGGAGATCGCGACGACCCGCGGCCCCGCGGCGAGTCGGGCGGCCGGGACGGTTACCGCCCGCAGCGCGATCGCGACGAGCGGCGCCCGCGGCGCGATGATTCCGAGCGCCGCCCCTACCGCGGAGCCGCCGATCGAGATGAGCGCCGCCCCTACCGCTCGGGCGAAGGCGGTGACCGCGATGAGCGCCGACCGTACCGGGCTTCCGGCGATCGCGGCGATCGGCGTCCGTACCGTGGTTCCGGGGACCGTGATGAGCGCCGCCCCTACCGCGGAGCCGGTGATCGCGACGACCGGCGCCCCAGCGGTGGGGACCGGAACGGCGGCGATCGGGACGGGTACCGTCCGCGTCGGGAAGGCGGAGACGACCGTCGGCCCCGCCGTGACGACGGGGAGCGCCGCCCCTACCGCGGCTCGGGGGACCGCGACGATCGCCGTGGCGCCCGCCCGCAGGAGGATCGTCGCGACCGCGGTCGAGGCGGCACCCGCGGCGGCGGACGCAGCGACCGCGGAGGCCGGGATCGCGAGTACACCGAGGCCGAGCGGCTGCAGCATCAGCTGCGGCCGGTGCGCGCTGAGCACGAGGATCCCGTCATCCCGGACGACGTGCAGGCGAAGGATCTGCATCCCGCAGCGCGCAACGAGTTGAAGACCCTGCAGGTCGATCTGCAGGACCGGGTGGCGCGCCACCTCGCGATGGTCGCCATGCTGATCGATGACGACCTCGAGCTCGCGCACCAGCACGCCCTGTCGGCGAGCCGGCGGGCGGGACGCATCCCCGTGACCCGAGAGACCCTCGCGATCACCGCCTACCGCCTGGGCGACTTCGCCCTGGCGCTGCGCGAGCTGCGCACGTATCGGCGCCTCAGCGGTCTCGACGCGCACGCGGCTCTGATGGTCGACTGCGAGCGCGGCCTCGGTCGGCCGGAGAAGGCGATCGAGACCGGCCTCGAGGTCGACGCGAAGCAGCTCGACACCGAGCAGCGCGTGCACCTGGCCATCGCGATGTCGGGGGCGCGCCTCGACCTCGGGCAGACGCAGCAGGCCCTCTTCGAACTGGAGATCCCCGAGTTGAACCCGAAGAAGGCGTTCTCCTGGAGCCCGGAGCTGTTCGCGGCCTACGCCGCGGTGCTCGAGGATCTCGGGCGGGAGACCGAGGCCCGCACCTGGCAGGAGCACGCGGACCGGGCAGCCGCCGCGCTGCAGGACCACCTCGGCGCACTCGACGAGCTCGAGGTGGTCGAGATCTTCGAGTCGCGGGATGAGATCGCGGAGGAGGCCCCTGCGGAGCAGGGCGCCCAGGCGCCGGCCGATCCCGCGCAGGTCTCCGAACCCGCGGATCCCGAATCCGCAACCGGAGCACCCGTCGAGCCGGGCGGTCTCGAGGCGGAGCTCGAGGCGGAGGTCGACGAGCTGCTGGCCGAGGCCGGGATCCTGGATGATGATGAGACGGACCGGAAGGTCGGGGAGGCGTGATGGGACTGTTCGGGAGACGGGGCGCCGCGCTCGGCGCCGCCCCCATCGACGGGCGCGAGCTGCTGCTCGCCGACCTCGACGGCGTGGTCTATCGCGGGCCCGCGGCGATCCCGGGCGCGGTCGAGCAGCTCAACCGAGCGAGCGACGCCGTGCCGATCGGCTACGTCACCAACAACGCCTCTCGCACGGACGTCTCGGTCGCCGAGCACCTGCGCGAGCTGGGGTTGCGCGCTCAGCCGAGCGATGTGGTGACCTCGCCGCAGGCCGCGGTCGATCTGCTCTCCCGCACCGTGCCTGCAGGCTCCCGCGTGCTGGTGGTGGGCGGAGACGGCCTCGTGGACGAGCTCGGCAAGGCCGGCTTCGAGGTGATTCGCAGCGCGGACGACGACCCCGCGGCCGTGGTGCAGGGCTTCGCGCCCCATGTGGGCTGGGAGCACCTCGCCGAGGCCGCCTTCGCGCTGGCCGAGCGTCCGGGGCGCGAGCCGCTGCCGTGGATCGCCACCAACACCGACTGGACGATCCCGGTCGCCCGCGGGTTGGCTCCGGGCAACGGCACGCTGGTCTCGGCCGTGCACACGGCGGTGCAGCGGCTGCCGCTGTTCGCGGGCAAGCCCGAGACTCCGATCTTCGAGGCGGCGTTCGCGCGTTTCGGCACCCGTAACGCGCTCATGCTCGGCGACCGCCTCGACACCGACATCAAGGGCGCCCTGGCGGCCGGGATCCCATCGCTGCACGTGCTCACCGGAGTGGACCGCCCGAAGCAGCTGATCGCCGCGTCGCAGGACATGCGACCCGACTACATCGTCGCCTCGCTCGCCGAACTGCACGAGCCGTACCCCGAGACCGAGCGGTTGAAGGACGGCGCGATGCGGGTGGGCTCGGCGAAGGTGCGCATGGACGGGCACATCGCTCAGGTCCTGGACGAAGGCGACTCGCCGCTCGACCTGCTGCGGGCGGGTTGCGCGGCGATCTGGGGATCGGGCCTCGCGATCTACGGGCTGAAAGTCCCGGAGATCCTCTACGAGGACCACTGGGCGTGACCCCGCTGCGCCTCTCCTGTGCTCAGCGCCGCGCGACGGTGAGCACAGGGACCGGCGAATGCCGCACGATCTTCGCCGCGTGCGACCCCAGCAGGAACCGTCGGGCGAGGGAGAGCGTACTGCCGACCGCGAGCACCTCCGTCTGAGACCACGGCACCGCGCCGATCGCCTCGTCCCAGCCGGTTCCGGTGCCGACGACGATCTCCACCGATTCGGGCGGGGCTCCCGCTGCGGCTACGGTCTCGCCGATCTGCTCCTGGAGGCGGACCGCCCACTGCGCGACCACCAGATCGTCGGCGCCCGACTCGATCGTGGGCGCCTCCGTGTTGCCCGGCCGCACGGCGAAGCAGACCACCCGCAGCGGGATCCCGAGCCGACGGGCCCATCCGACTGCGGAGGCGAGCAAACCGCTGTCATGGTCGGCCCGGCCGAACCCCACGGTGAGGCGGGACAGCGCGAACGTCGCGGGCGGGCGGTATCCGTCGGGCGCGATGCAGACGGGCACCTCGAGGCTCTGCATGAGCCGTTCGGCCACGCTCCCGAGGGAGACCCGTCCGGAGCGGCCCGAGGTCGCCGACCCCAGCACGACGAGATCGGCGCCGCAGCCCTCAGCTGCGGCCACCATGCCCGCGGCCACGGATGGCGCCGTCTCCACGAGGTATTCGGCCTCTGCGATATCTCCGATCCGCCGCTTCGCACGTTCCAGGGAGGCTTGCGCCGATTCGCGCTGCAGCCGCAGGTATTCGATGTCCCCCTGGAACGGATCCGGCGGCCAGGGCTCGGGCGTGACGGCGGCGACGAGCAGGGAGGTCCCGAGGGCGCGCGCGAGGACTGCGCCCAGCGTCATCGCGCCCTCGCAGCGTTCATCGGGGCCCAGTCCGAGGAGGATCGTCATGGTCAGGCCTCCGTCCCCTGCCCGGGGCCGACTGCATCGGGAGCCCGCTCCACGACGATATGGGTGACCGGCAGATCCGGGTACTTCTCCCTGGCGCGGTCGACCACGTCGTAGCGCAGCCACGCGGACAGATCCTCGGGGAGGGAGCTGATCACGATCTGGTCCGGTCTGAACTCGGCGACGGCCTCGTCGAGCGCCCGCAGCGGGCGGAAGTCCCCGAGCGCACCCTGCACGTCGAGATCCTCGGCGCGCATCGCCGCGAGAGTGCGGTCGAGCCGATCCTGTGCGGCCTCGGCCGTGCGCTCCCAGATGTAGACCGCGCCGGAGTGCATCGCCTGGCCGGTATCGATCGGATTCGCGGGGACGCAGATGCGGTACTCCGCCTTGCCGGTGCGATCGATGCGTCGCAGCTCTTCGAGCAGCTCCGCCCCCTCGACGGTCTCGTTGGCCAGCACGAGCACGCGGCGGGCGTCGCCCGTCGGCACCGGCTCCGCCGTCTCGGCGGCCTGGGCCCGGTTGCGGAGACTGCGGGTGGCGAAGAAGATGACGAGCAGTACCACCCAGGAGAGCAGGCTCAGCAGCAGCTGCGTGAGGGTGTCCTCGTTGAAGGCCATCTGCACGAGGACCGCGATGATCGCGATGATGACGAGGACCGAGAGCACGGGGAACAGCCACATCTTGACGGCCAGCCTGGCCGGGTCGGTCTTGCGGCGCAGGATGAACTGCGAGATGGCGATCAGCAGGTAG
>JASGDX010000091.1:0-22798 GCA_047606985.1 Leucobacter sp.
GCTGCGCGGCGGCGGCATCGTCGAGCGGTACGAGGACGGACGGGGGCGGCGTCTGCTGCGGCTCACGGTCGACCTGCAGGCGAACTTCGCGCTCAACCAGCCGCTCTCGCCCTTCGCGCTCGCGGCCATCGAGCTGCTCGACCCGGAATCCGACGACTACGCGCTCGACGTGATCTCCGTCATCGAGGCCACGCTCGAGGATCCGCGGGCGATCCTGCGCGCGCAGGAGCACAAGGCCCGCGGCGAGGCCGTCGCCGCGATGAAGGCCGAGGGCATCGAGTACGACGAGCGCATGGAGCTGCTCGAGGAGGTGACCCACCCGCAGCCGCTGAAGCCGCTGCTCGACGAGGCCTTCCAGGAGTACGCGAAGGAGGTGCCGTGGGCGCGCGACTTCGAGCTGCACCCCAAGTCGGTGGTGCGCGACATGGTCGAGCGGGCCTTCGGGTTCCGAGACCTCGTCTCCTTCTACCAGCTCGGGCGGGCCGAGGGAGGGGTGCTGCGCTACCTCAGCGACGCCTACCGCGCCATCGAGCGCACCGTGCCCGAGCAGGCGAAGAGCCCCGAGCTCGAGGATCTCATCGAGTGGCTCGGCGAGCTGGTGAGGCAGGTCGACTCCAGCCTCATCGACGAGTGGCAGTCGCTGTCGGATCCCGATCCCGACCCTGAGGCGCTCCGCCGGGCCCGCGAGCTGCTGGGGCTCGATGCCGGTGACGCCGACGGTGCGGTCGGGAGTGCCGGCGCCGCGCCGCTCGCGCCGCCGGCCAGGTCGCTGCTCGCGAACGAGCGAGCCTTCCTGGTGATGCTGCGCAACGCGCTCTTCCGCTACGTGCAGGCCGCCGCGTTCGAACGCTACGAGGAGCTCGCCGAGCTCGACGCGGCGCACGCGGCGGCGCACGCCGGGATCGATCGAGCCGGAGCGGGCGGGCCAGGGGCGATCGGCTTCGGCGAGCAGCGCTGGCGAGACGCCCTCTCCGGCTACTACGCCGAGTACGACGAGATCCGCATCGACGCCGACGCGCGCGCCCCGGCGCTGCTCGAACTCGATCGAGGCGACGGGACGTCCGAGAGGTCCGAGAGGTCCGAGACGTCCGAAACGCCCGAGGGCTCGTGGCGCTTCCGGCAGGTGCTGCTCGACCCCGATGGCGACCGCGATTGGGGTATCGAGGGCGTCGTCGACCTCGTCGCATCGGAGGCCGAGGGTGCCCCGGTCGTGCGCGTCGAGCGCGTGGGGTCGCTCGCCGGAGCCTAGATGATTGATTCCTGGTCGGTGTCTCGGCGCGGGAACGAGTAAAAACAGAAGAGGGTGTCCAGATCGTTGTCCATTCCGATCCTTCATCGGGTCGAGATTGAGAGTTTCAACCTCGATCCTGGGCACCCTCGCCCCGCGATCCCGGGAGACTCGCCGCGTCTACCCCTTGGAATCAATCATCTAGGGCGCGGCTCGCGAATCTTCGCCGGCTGCGCGGGCCCGCCGGACGCTGCTCGCCGCTCAATGCTCGCCGCGGCGATGATCGATCAGGCGCACCCTCGCGCGGGCCCCGATCTCTGCTTCCGATACTTCCCCCTGCTTCCCCCTACTTCCCCTGGTGCTCGTCCACGACCGCCTGCACCTCGTCGTCGGTGAGCGATCGCCACGGCGATTCCTGGGGCAGCACGAGCGACGCGTCCGGGCTGTCGCCCTGCGTCCACCACTTCGCCTCGTACCCGGCGCCGTCGAAGATGACCCGGTCGCCGCGGTGGTACTCCGCGGTCTTCTCCCACGCGGCGTAGGCGTCGGCCGGGATCTGCGGGCGCTCGATCGGCTTCTCGCCTGGCAGCACCGGCCCGAGCAGGCGCCACGGCTGCGCGCCGCTCTCCGTGGGGAGATCCGGCTGCTCGCCCTCGGTCCACCACTTCGCCTCGTAGACGTTGCGGTGCCACACGACCTTCGTGTCGGCGGGATACGCGGCCTCGGCGTTCCAGATGGGGTAGGGGCTCGACTCGGGATCGTCCTCCAGGCTCTCCTGGGCGTCGTCCGGGATCGCCTCGGCCACCTGGGAGATGCTGCCCGGGCGCCCGTCGCGGAGCGTCTTCGCGAACTCGTCCGTCTTCTGCGAGACCCCGCTGCAGGAGTCGGAGACCTGCTTCGGGTCGGGCCAGTTGGCATCGCACTGGCGATCGCGATTCGCCGACCACATCGACACGCGGCCCATCCCGTGCTCGGCGGAGAAGCGCGAGAGCGCCGCGGCGTCCGAGAGGGAGAACACCTCGTCGCGCACGTCGTTCTGGCCGATCATCGGCGTCGCGGCGACCCGGCTCCACGCGGTCGCATCGCCGATCGGCGCGCCGGCCTCCCGGTACAGCGCGCGCAGCTGCCCCTGCATCGCGGTGAGGCTGCCAGTGACGGTCCCGATCAGATCGGTGCCGGCCGATCCCGAGTTGTAGTCCATGGTCATCGCGTTGACGCCGGCCAGGCTCACCCCGGCCTCGAGGTAGGCGCGCACGGTGCGCAGACCATCGGCCGTCAGCCCGTCGGGTGCCACCGGCAGCGTCAGCCAGACGTCCAGGCCGCCCTCGCCCTCGCGGATGCCCTGCAGCTCAGCGATGGCCGCGGCCTGGCGCTGCACCGCCTGCTCGTCCGCGAGCAGCGCGCCCTCGATGTCGATGTCGATGCTGCCCAGCTCGTATCGCTTCACCACGCTCTCGTAGCCGTGCACGAGGGCATCTGCGTCCGTGCAGCCGACCGCGAGATCGGAGTTGGCCTGCCCGCCGAAGGACACCATCGCCGAGCCTCCGAGCATGCGGAACCGCGCCAGCCTGCGGTCGAGGTCGAGCGTGCTCTCGGCCTCGTCCAGGCTGTAGACGCCGCCCCAGGCCGGAGCGCACGCGTCGTGCTTCGAGGCGACGACGAAGGCGAGCGTCACGTTGTGCAGGCCCTCGTCACCGGGGGATTCGAAGGCGTAGGCAGGCGTCGCGGTCACGTCGACGTATGCGTCGAACCAGGGGACGCGCTCGGCGGCCGTGCGCTCGTCCTCCCAGTGGTTCCAGCTGTAGAGGCCGCCGCCGGCGATGCCCGCGAGCACGGCGATCAGCACGCTCAGCCGGAACCAGGAGAGCCTGCGTCCCGGATACCACTTGGCCATATGTGTTTTCCCCGTCCCCCGGCGTAGGCGGGCGCTGAGTGAATGGCCCGTAACCTCAGCTATGCTACTAGGGCGACGCATCGACGCTCTACAGGAGCCCGGATGGAAGAGTTCCCGGGACGGCCCGGCGAGCGGAGATGCCGTCATGGGGAGCGGGGAATGCGCCTCGTCAGGGCGCGTGAAATCGGGGGAGCAGTGGCACAGGAAAGCACACGGCGGCGGCAGTGGGGCGCCGAGCGGAGATCCGAGCCGCTCGCCATCATGCACTCGCGGCCGAAGCCGGGCGCCATCGTCTGGGCCCGCGCCGCCATCGTCATCACGGTGCTGTCGTGGTTCGCCTACATGGTGACCACCGTCATGCGCATGGTCGTGGAGGGGCCCCGGGAGTCGTACGTCTTCCACGTGCAGACGTGGGTGTACGCCATCACCGTCACCGCGCTCACCTTCTCGGCGGTGATGTACCTCACCGCGAGATACGGCGCACTGGTGCGGTTCCGCGAGCACCGGCGCGTCGAGCGCGCCCTGATCGACGCGCACTTCGCCGATTCCGACGCCGCGGTGACGGTGCTGATCCCGAGCTACGACGAGGAGCCGGAGGTGGTGCGCTACACGCTCTGGTCGGCGGCGCTGCAGGAGTTCCCGTCGGTGCGGGTGGTGCTGCTCATCGACGACCGCGAGGAGGGGCTCGAGGGGGCCGCGCTCGAGCGCCTCAACCGCACCCGCGGGCTGCTCGGCGAGATCTCGGAGGCGCTTCAGGCGCCGCGCGAGCAGGCCATGCGCGCGCTGCGGGAGTTCGAGGAGCGCACGGGCGAGCACCCCGGTCCGGATGATGCGCTGCGAGCGGCGGAGGCCTACGGAGCCGCCGCGGCCTGGATCGACCAGTTCGCCGCGGGCGAGACGGTCGGCGACCACATGTCGGAGTTCTTCGCCGAGCAGGTGCTGCTCGGGCTCTCGAACGACCTGCGCCTCACCCGTCTCGCGCTCAACGCGGCGCACGACCAGGGGGCCTCGCCCGATCGCGAGCGGCTCGCGCAGCTGCACCAGCGCCTGGTGTGGATCTTCAGCGCCGACATGGCCTTCTTCGAGCGCAAGCGGTACGCGTCGCTCTCCCAGGAGCCGAACAAGGCGATGAACCTCAACTCCTACATCTCGCTCATGGGCCACCGCTATCGGGTGTCGAGCGAGACGGGGGAGCAGATCCTCGAGAAGCTGCGCGATCACGACGAGGCGGAGGCCGACCTCGTGATCCCCGACAGCCGGTACCTGCTGACCCTCGACGCCGACTCGCAGCTGCTGCGCGACTACTGCCTGCGCCTCGTCTACCTGCTCGAGCAGCCCGAGAACGAGCGGGTCGCGGTGACGCAGACCCCGTACTCCTCGTTCAGGGGAGCCCCGACGCGCATCGAGCGCATCGCCGGTGCCACGACCGACCTGCAGCACATCCAGCATCAGGGGCTCACCTACTTCAACGCCACGTTCTGGGTGGGCGCGAACGCCGTGATCCGCAAGGCCGCTCTGGCCGACATCGCGGTCACCGAGACCGTCGGCGGCTTCGAGATCACCACCTACGTGCAGGACCGTACCGTCATCGAGGACACCGAGTCGAGCATCGACCTCGGCCTGCACGGCTGGAGTCTCGAGAACTACCCCGAGCGTCTGAGCTACAGCGCGACGCCTCCCGACTTCGGCTCGCTCGTCGTGCAGCGCCGCCGCTGGGCGAATGGCGGCCTGCTCATCATGCCGAAGATGTTCGAGATGGTGCGGGCGCGGCGGGCGACCCCGGCCCGGGTGCGCCTCACCGAGCGCATGCTGCGCACCAACTACATGTCGTCGCTCGCCTGGGCGAGCTTCGGCCTGATGTTCCTGCTGTTCTTCCCGTTCGACTCCCGGCTGCTCAGCCCGCTCGTCATCGCCGCCGCCCTGCCGTACTTCATCTCGATGGGCTTCGACCTGCGCGCGAGCGGGCACCGCTACGGCGACATCCTCCGCATCTACGGCTTCAACCTCGTGCTGCTGCCGGTCAACCTGGCTGGCGTTCTGAAGTCGATGCAGCAGGGCGTGACCGGCGAGAAGATCCCCTTCGCCCGCACGCCGAAGGTGACGGGGCGCACCGCCGCTCCCGCGCCCTACGTGATCCTGCCCTACGTGATCATCGGATTCTCCGTGCTCACCGCGGTGCGCGATTTCGGCGTCGGCAACTGGGGCAACGCCGTCTTCGCGAGCTTCAACGCGGTCATGGCGTCGTGGGCCACCTTCTCCTACATCGGCATCCGCGCCTCGATCGTCGACGCCGTGCTCGGCGTGGTCGGATGGCTCTACGTGCCCGAGAAGAAGCCGCGCAAGGAGCGCGTCAACCTGGTCGACCCCGACGCCCAGGTCAACTGGCAGGCGATCCTCTACCACGGCGACCGACGGCTGCGGCGCGATCTCGCGCGCACGAGCGATCGCAGGCGCAGGCTGAGCACGGTGCGGCTGAAGGTGCGCGAGGAGTCCGCGCCCCGCATGGAACTGCCGGGTGGGCGGGATCCCATGGTGCTCCCGCCCGAGGCGATCGGGACGCGGGAGATCATCGGCGGGCGCGCGACCGCCGACGCCGAGATGGCTGCGGGATCGGCGCCCGGCGCGGCACCGGTGCCGGCTGCGGGAGCGGGATCGGAGCCCGGCGCTCGGTAGGCTCGACGTATGGCGACGACGAGAAGGCGGGGGCGGCCGCGGGGCGGCTCGGATTCGCGAGGCCGCATCATCGCCGCGGCCGTGGCCGAGTTCGGCGAGCACGGCTACGAGGGCGCCACGATCCGCGCGATCGCCGAGCGCGCCGATGTCGATTCGGCGCTCGTGCACCACTACTTCGGCACGAAGGCCGACCTGTTCGCCGAGGCGGCCGGGGTGCCGCTGCGGCCCGATGTCGCGGTTCCGGTCATCATGGCCGGGCCTCGAGACCGCGTCGGCGAGCGGATCGCGCGGTTCGTGCTCGAGGGCTTCGAGCGCGACGAGGTGCGCAAGCGCGGCGTCATGCTGCTGCGAACCGCTGTCGGAAGCCGCGCGGGCACACCGCTGATCGTCGGGTTCCTGTCGCGAGAGCTGCTGTCGCGCGTGGCCGCCGCGCTCGAGGTGCCCGACGCCGAGCTGCGGGCCGATCTGGTGGCCTCGCAGATCGCCGGCCTGCTGATGATCCGCTACGTGCTGCGGATCAAACCGATCGCCGATGCCCCCGTCGAGGAGCTGGTGGCGCGGATCGGCCCGACCATCCAGCGCTACCTCTTCGAGTGAGGGGCGCCCGCCGCGCCGCGCCTGCTTGCCGGCGCCGATGCGAGGCCCGCCGAAAGGCCATGATTCTTCCGAGACGCCATGATAATCGCGGAGATTCCGTGGCCTCTCGGGAGAATCATGGCGTCTCGGTGCCTCGGTGCCTCGGTGCCTCGGTGCCTCGGTGTTTCGGTGTTTCGGTGCTTCGGCGCCTCGGAGCGTTCGGACTTCGGTCTCTCGGCGAAAGGGTTGACGAGCGACGGCTCCGGACATAAATTCATTTCATGGTGAATTATGGGAACGACGAGCCAGCGGTGCGCATCGACGGGCTCGGCGTGCGGCGCGGGCGCACCGTCGTGTTCGACGGACTCGACGTCGAGATCCCGCGCGGCGCCATCGTGGGGCTGCTGGGCCCCTCGGGCTGCGGCAAGACCACGCTGATGCGCTCGATCGTGGGGGCCCAGAAGATCCGCTCGGGTTCGGTGCGGGTGCTCGGCGAGGCCGCGGGATCCCGGCGCCTGCGCCGCCGCGTCGCATACGGCACGCAGGGGTCGGCGGTGTACGGCGACCTCACGGTACGGCAGAACGTGCGCTACTTCAGCGCCCTCGTCGGGGCGAGCCGTGAGGCGGCCGACCGCATCGTGGAGCGCGTCGGGCTCGCCGCGCAGGCCGGGCAACTGGTCGGCTCGCTCAGCGGCGGACAGGCCACGCGGGTGTCGCTGGCCGTCGCACTGGTGGGCGATCCCGAGCTGATCGTGCTCGACGAGCCCACCGTCGGCCTCGACCCCGTGATCCGCGCCGAGCTGTGGGAGCAGTTCTCGGGGCTCGCCGCGCGCGGCATCACCCTGCTCGTGTCGAGCCACGTCATGGACGAGGCGCTGCACTGCGACCGGCTGCTGCTCATGCGGACCGGGCGCCTCATCGCCGACACCACGCCCGCGCAGCTGCTCGCCGACACGGGCGAGCGCGATCCCGAGGCGGCGTTCCTGGCGCTCATCGGGCCGCGGCGGGGCGAAGCGGCTCGGGATCCCGAAGCGCCAGCCGATCCCGCACCCGATGCCGGAGCCTCCCGCGCGATCGATCCCGGGCCCGATCCTGATCCTGATCCTGGTCCCGATCCTGATCCCGAACCCGACTCCACGAGGGGAGCCGAGCGATGACCGCCTCGCCCACCCTCGCCACCGCGACCCGCGTGCTCGGGCAGCTGCGCCACGACCCGCGCTCCGTCATGCTGCTGCTCGTCGCGCCGAGCCTGCTCGTGGGCCTCTTCGCCTGGCTGTTCAGCGACCAGGACGGGGTCTTCGACACCTTCGGCGGCGCGATCCTCGCCCTCTTCCCGTTCATCGTGATGTTCCTGATCACCTCGATCACCACGCTGCGCGAGCGCCGCTCGGGCACGCTCGAGCGGCTCATGACCACGCCGCTCGGCAAGTGGCAGTTCATCCTGGGGTACGCGCTGGCGTTCGGGATCCTGGCGCTCGTGCAGGCCGCGGTCACCGTCGCCTTCGCGGTGCTGGTGTGCGGTCTCCAGGTGGACGGGCCCGTGTGGCAGCTCGGGCTCGTCGCGATCGTGGACGCGCTGCTCGGCACCGCGCTCGGGCTGCTGACCAGCGCGTTCGCGCAGACGGAGTTCCAGGCGGTGCAGTGGATGCCGGTGCTCGTGTTCCCGCAGATCATCCTCGGCGGGCTGTTCATGCCGCGGGACAGCATGCCCGACGCGCTGTACGCGATCTCGGACTGGCTGCCGCTGAGCCACGCGATCGACGCCATGGAGGCCGTGACCGCGGGCGACGCCGCCTGGGATGTCGGCGGACCGCTGCTCATCGTCGGCGCGTACGTGGTAGCGGCGCTCGTGCTCGCCTCGGGCACGCTGCGCCGGCGCACGGCGTAGGGAGGGTGAGTAGCCTGGACGCATGACCGTCACGCAGTCGCAGTTCCTCGCGAACGCCGATCACACCCTGCTGGCCCCGGGGACCACCGCCGCCGAACTGCGGGACTTTCTCGACGACGCCCGCCGCATCGGCGTCGCGCGCGTGTGCATCAGCCCCTTTCTGGTCGGAGCCGCCGTGGCGGCTCTCGGCACGGTTGACGGAGGTGCCGAAGACGGCGCCGCTGATGGAGGCGCTGCCGACGGAAGTGCTGCTGAGGACGACGCCGGAGCCGGGACCGGTGCGGGATCGGCCGCGGCCGGCGCGCTCGGCGGGCTCGAGATCGTGACCGTCGTCGGATTCCCGAGCGGCGCGCATCGCCCGGAGATCAAGGCCGCCGAGGCCGCACAGGCCGTCGCCGACGGCGCGCACGAGATCGACATGGTCGTGAACCGGGGCCTCGTGCGCGCCGCGGCCGCGGGCGACGGGGGATGGGCCGCGGTCGAGGCCGAGATCCGCGCCGTGCGCGAGGCCTGCCCGGGCCGCGTGCTCAAGGCGATCCTCGAGACGGCGGCGCTGAACGACGACGAGATCGTGGGCGCCTGCCGCGCCGCCGAGGCGGCGGGGGCCGACTTCGTGAAGACCTCGACCGGCTTCGATCCGGCCGGCGGCGCCTCGCTGCACGCGGTGCGGCTGATGGCCGACACCGTCGGCGGGCGGCTCGGCGTCAAGGCCTCGGGCGGCATCCGCACGGCCGACGCGGTGCGCGAGATGCACGCGGCGGGCGCGACCCGCTTCGGGGTGTCGGGCACCGCCGCGATCCTCTCCTCGTGGGACGAGCCGGGCGATCCCGCACCCGCGGCGGATGCCGCGCCCGACGGCTACTGAACCGCGCGTCCTCCGCGCCGACAGCCTACCGGCCGGCACCGGCCGCTCATCCGCCCGTTGCGACCGCCTCCGCGAAGACGCGCCGTGCAGCCTCGGCGTCGAGGCCCAGCTCGCGCAGCCGGGCGGCGGCTTCGAGCGCGATCCCGCGCGCCGCGGCGGCCACCGGATCGTCGCCCAGCCCCACGAAGGTGCCGGCCCGGCCGCGCCCCTCCACCACGCCCGACTCCTCGAGCGCGCGGTAGGCCGCCGCGACCGTGTTCACGGCGAGGCCGAGACGCGCCGCCAGCGCGCGGATCGTCGGGAGCTTCTGGCCCGGACGCAGCGCACCGGACGAGACGCCGCGCACCACGGCGTCGTGCAGCTGCCGGAAGGGCGGCGCCGCGGAGGTCGGATCGAGCGCGAGGACGTCGAGGGCGTCCGGATCCCGAGCCTGCTGAGCCATGACCTCAGAGTAGGGCATCGCGCCGGGGCCCGCGGGATCCGGCCCACTAGAATCTCCCTCATGCGCCTCGGAGTGATCGACGTCGGATCCAACACCGTCCACCTGCTCGTGGTCGACGCCCATCCCGGCGCGAGCCCGGTCCCGTACCACTCGCAGCGCTCGGTGCTGCGGCTGATGCGCTACCTCGACGCCGACGGCGCGATCTCGGAGGAGGGCGTGCGGCGCGTCGTCGAGGCCATCCGCGAATCCGTCGACACCGTGCGCGAGATCGGCGTGGACGACCTGATCGCGACCGCGACCAGCGCGATCCGCGAGGCCGCGAACGGCGAGGAGGTGCTCGCCCGCATCACCCGCGAGACCGGCGTGACGCTGCGGGTGCTCTCCGGCGAGGACGAGGCGCGGATCACGATGCTCGCGGTGCGGCGCTGGCTCGGCTGGTCGGCGGGGGAGATCCTGCTCTTCGACATCGGCGGCGGATCGTTCGAGATCGCGCAGGGCGCCGACGAGTACCCCGACGTGCAGGTGTCGCTGCCGCTCGGCGCCGGGCGATCCACCATCAACTTCCTGCCGGAGGATCCGCCCTCGCGCGAGGCGGTCTCGCGGCTGCGGGCGCACGCGCGCGCCGAGTTCACGCGGGTGCGCGAGGAGCTCTTCGCCGGGCGCCCCCGGCCCAAGCGGGTCGTGGGCACCTCGAAGACGATCCGCTCGCTGGCCCGGCTCATCGGCGGGCCGGCCGATCCCGTCACCGGCGACCTCGCGCAGCTGCACTACGTCGGCCTGCGCGAGTGGGAGCCGACGCTGCGCGACATGCCGGGCACCGTGCGCGAGTACCTGCCGGGCATCACTCCCGAGCGCGGCTACCAGATCATAGCGGGAGCCGTCGTGCTGCGCACCGCGATGAAGGTGTTCGAGGTCGATACGCTCACGATCTCGCCGTGGGCGCTGCGCGAGGGGATCGTGCTGCGCTACATCGATGCGCTCGATGCGGGCGGCGCCGACGGGGCGCGAAGCGCCCTATAGCCGACCGAGAGCGCCGCACACCGCGGTGAACAGATACAGTCCGGTGAGCTGCCCCCTGCTCCGATTCCCTGCGCCGGCTCTCTGATCCGGCCCCGCCGGCGGCACAGCGTTGCCGAGCCGGCCCACCGTCTTCCGAATGCGTCTGTCCGGGATCCCAGAGGTTTTGTTACACACTCGACTCACAGATGTGGCAATCTGAACTCAGTCGGCCAACGATGGCCGGCATGATCTCTGGAGCTGCCATGAGCACTTTTCGGCAACAACTGCTGCGCCGCAAACCCATCATCTTCCAGCATCAGCACCACAAGGGCGAGGAACTCTCACGAAACCTCAGCACCTTCCAGCTGATGATGTTCGGAGTCGGCGCCACCGTCGGCACCGGCGTCTTCTTCGTGCTGAGCGAGGCGGTTCCGCTCGCCGGCCCCGCCGTCCTGATCTCGTTCGTCCTCGCGGCGGTGGCGGCCGGGCTCTCAGCCCTGTGCTACGCCGAACTCGCCTCGGCCATCCCCGTGAGCGGTTCCAGCTACTCCTACACCTATCACGCGCTCGGCGAGGGCGCCGCCGTGCTCGTCAGCGGCGCCGTGCTGCTCGAATACGGCCTGGCGGTGTCCGCCGTCGCCGTCGGATGGAGCGGCTACTTCAACGAGCTGCTGCACCAGCTCTTCGGCTTCCAACTGCCCACGGCGCTCTCGCTCTCGTTCGTGCCGGGAACCGACGGCGCCGCCACGGGCGGCTTCATCAATCTGCCGGCCGTCATCCTCATCGGGCTCTGCGGCCTGCTCCTCGTCCGAGGAGCGTCGGAATCGGCGACCATCAACGCGATCATGGTGATCATCAAGGTCGGCGTGCTGCTGCTCTTCGTCGTGATCGGCTTCACCGCCTTCAACGCCGATCATTTCGGCAACTTCTTCGGGCAAGCCTCGGGCATCAGCGGCGCGGCCGGCGTGATCTTCTTCTCCTACATCGGATTGGACGCTGTTGCCACAGCCGGCGAGGAGGTGAAGAACCCGCAGAAGGCGATCCCGCGGGCGATCATCGGTGCGCTCATCATCGTGACCTCGATCTACATCCTCGTGGCCCTGGCCGGGCTCGCCGCTGAACCCGCCGAGTGGTTCGGGACGAAGGAGGCGGGCGAAGCCGGCCTCGCCAAGATCCTGGAGAACGTCACCGGCAGCGCCATCTGGCCGATCGTGCTCTCCGCGGGCGCCGTCATCTCGGTGTTCTCGGTGACCCTCGTCACCCTGTACGGGCAGACCCGCATCCTGTTCTCGATCTCCCGCGACGGCCTGGTCTCGAAGAAGTTCCTCGACGTCAGCCCGAGGCACGGCACCCCGGTCTTCAACACCACCGTGGTGTCGATCCTCGTGGCCATCGTCGCCGGCTTCGTGCCCTCCGACTACCTGTGGGACAGCGTCTCCTTCGGCACGCTCGTGGCCTTCAGCGTCGTCGCGATCTCGCTGATCGTGCTGCGTCGCTCGCACCCCGAGCTCGAGCGGCCGTACCGGGTTCCGCTGTACCCCGTCGTGCCGATCCTCACCGTTGTGGTCTGCGTCTACGTGCTGCTGAGCCTGAAGCCGATCACCTGGCTCATCTGCGGCGGCTGGCTCGTGCTCGTGTTCCTGTTCTATCTCGCCTACGGCCGGAAGAACGCGACGCTCAGCCACTACACTTCCGAGGAAGAGATCTCAGAGCCGATCGAGAAGCTGGACGAGAAATGATCTACATCGTCGGATACGGTCCTCGCAACAACGATCGAGGCGCCATCGACCTCGCCTGCCAGCTTGCGAGGTCCGAACCCCACCCGGTACGCGTCGTATCGGTGGTGCCCCAGGGGTGGGGCACCCCGGTCGCGGCAGGCACCGATCGGGAGTTCCAGGCCTGGGCGGCCGAAGAGGGCGAGGCTGGCGTCGCCGAGGCGATCGGCGATCTCGCGAGGCATCCCGATGTGGCCGGATCGGCGGTCTGGATCGGCGGCCGATCCGTCCCGCACGCGCTGCTCGCGGAGGTGGAGCAGCACGACGCGCGGATGCTGGTCGTCGGGTCCCGGGCCGACGCGAAGCCGGGCCGCATCAGGCTCAGCTCCAAGACGGACCGACTCGTCCACTCCTCGCCCGTGCCGGTGGCCATCGCGCCGCGCGGATACCGGACGAACGAGCCGGTCACCCGGGTGACGGTCGGATTCCGGGACGACGACGCCAGCTGGTCGTTGCTCACCCGCGTCGCCGAACTCTGCAATCGCAGTTCCGCCCTGCTGCGCGTGGTCACCTTCGTCGTCGCACCGCAGCGGCGCCCCGCGTCGAGCCGGCTGAGTCACGCCGAGACCCAGGTGATCGACCTGTGGAAGGCGCAGGCGCGCACCGCCCAGGAGGAGGCGGAGGATCATCTGCGCGAGATGGGATTCCCGACCGAGAACCTCGAGTTCGGCCTCGTCGACGGGAAGAACTGGGCGAAGGCCATCGACTCGCTCGACTGGCGCGACGGGGACATCCTGGCAGTCGGCTCATCGGCGACGATGCCGCTCGCGAGGGTGTTCCTCGGATCGAGCGGATCGAAGATCCTCCGCGCCTCCCCGGTCCCCGTGATCGTGGTCCCCGGCACCGATATCGACGACTGAGCCGGTTTTGCGGCAGATCCACCGGTCCGATCAGCGACCGGTGGATCTGCCGTGTCGCTCGAGGTCGCCGAGGGAGTTCCGGATCGCCTCGGCCAGGTGCCGCACCGCGCTGGACGGCTGCTTGCCGACGCCTTCGGCGGGAGCGGCGATGAGCAGAGATCTCGCGAACGAAGGGTCGTCGATCGGGCGCAGCGCGACCCCCGGATGCGCGGGGCCGCTCGCCAGCTTCGGCAGGAAGCTGATCGCCATGCGGGCCGCGACCATGCCGAGCATGACCTGGAAGTCGTCTGTGCGGATCGCCACGTCGAGCGTGTGCCCGGCCCGAGCGAAGGCCTCGATCACCATGGCGTCCATGGGGTCGTCCCACGCCGCCGCGAACAGCCACCGCTCATCGCTCAGGGTGAGCAGGGCCGCGCGGTCGATGGTGGATCGCGCGGCCAGCGGGTGCCCCTCCGGCAGCGCGAGCATGATGGGGTCGCGCATCACCTCGGTGGTGACGATGTCCGAGCGGAACGACAGGCCGTAGCCGGGCACGGAGTAGACGATGGCGGCGTCGAGCTCGCGGCGGTTGACGCGCTCGACGAGCTGCGGCACCTCTTCGAGTACGGCATCGAGGTCGATGCCCTGCGCGTTCACCCGCGCGACGATCGAGGGGAGCAGGCGCGCGGCTGCCGTGGGGAAGGTGCCGAAGCGCAGGCGCACGCGTCCGGTGCGGGTGAGATCGCGGGCGTCGCGCAGCGCGCGGTCGGCGAGCGTGAGGATCTCCTCGCCCCGATCGAGCAGCAGCGCGCCGACGGGGGTGAGCGAGCTGCCCCGTGTGGAGCGCTGCAGCACCTCAGAGCCGATGAGCCGCTCGAGGTTCTTGAGATGGTAGTCGACGGTGGGCTGGCTCCAGCCGAGGCGGCGGGCCGCGCCGGTGACGGATCCCGCCGCGTGCACGGCGCGCAGCGCCTGGAGCTGGCGCAGATCGATCATCGTCATATCCCGTCTTTGAAGAGAGCGCGTATCGGAAGCTCTGCCACATAGAGTGTATGTGATCTCCGAGAGGAGACGGGGATTCACGCGGGGTCCGAAACCGCGCAGGATGGAATCCATGCTCCAAGCCTCCGCGTCGAATGATCGCACCGAATACACCCCCGTGCATCCCGAAGCCGCCGAGGCCCGCGCCGCCTTCCTCGCCCGCCACGCCGAGACCCCGTACGCCGATGCCCTCGACCGCTACGTCGACCGCGGCCCGCTGCACCTCATGGTGCCGGGTCACGGCGGCACCGACCGCGGCATCAGCGGCCGCCTCGCCGACTTCCTGGGGGAGCGCACCCTGCAGCTCGACATCCCCATGCTCATCGACGACGTCGACCTCGGCGATCGCTCGCCCCTCGACCGCGCCCTCGAGCTCGCGGCGGAGGCGTGGGGCGCCCGCCGCACCTGGTTCCTCACCAACGGCGCCTCGCAGGCCAACCGCACCGCCGCGCTCGCCGCCCGCGGCCTCGGCGTGCACATCGTGTCGCAGCGCAGCGCGCACTCCAGCTTCAGCGACGGCGTGCTCGCCGCTGGCCTCATCCCCGGCTTCGTGTTCCCCTCGGTCGACGAGCGGCACGGCATGGCGCACGGCGTCTCGCCCGTCGCGCTCGACGAGGCGCTGACCCGCGCCGAGCGCGAGGGCCGCGCGGCCTCCGCCGTCTACGTCGTCTCGCCCAGCTACTTCGGCTCGGTCTCCGACGTGCGCGGCCTCGCCGAGGTCGCCCACGCGCACGGCGCCCCGCTCATCGTCGATGGGGCCTGGGGCCCGCACTTCGGCTTCCACCCCGAGCTGCCGGAGTCGCCGGCCCGCCTCGGCGCCGATCTCGTCATCTCGAGCACGCACAAGCTCGCGGGATCCCTCACCCAGTCGGCCATGCTGCACCTGGGCCGCGGGCCCTTCGCCGACCTTCTCGAGCCGCTCATCGACCGCGCCTTCACCATGACGGCCTCCACCTCGACCAGCGCGATCCTGCGCGCCTCGCTCGACATCGCCCGCCATGCGCTCGTCACCGGCGAGGAGCAGATCGGCCGCTCCGTCGAGGGCGCGCGCCGCTTCCGCGAGATGCTGCGCGAAGACCCGCGCTTCCGCGTCGTGAGCGACGACTTCGACCACTTCGACGACATCGTGGCGACCGACCTGCTGCGCGTGCCGATCGACGTGTCGGCCGCCGGCGTGAGCGGGCACTGGCTGCGCCGGCGCCTCATCGACGTCGACGGCATCCACTTCGAGATGTCGACCGCCACCTCGCTCGTCGCCGTGATCGGCGCGGGCGAGACCCCCGACTTCGAGCGGGTGCACCGTGCGATGGTCGCCGCGGTCGATTCGGAGGAGGCGCGGGCGGAGCGGGAGGCGAATGCGGCTGCGGGATCCTTCCCGGCCCTGCCCGCTCCCGGCGAGCTGCGCATGATGCCGCGCGACGGCTTCTTCGCGGACACCGAGGTGGTGCCCGCCGCGGAGGCCGCGGGGCGCGTGTCCGCCGACACGCTCGCCGCGTACCCGCCGGGCATCCCGAACGTGATCCCCGGCGAGGAGATCACCGCCGAGACGGTCGCGTTCCTGATGGCCGTCGCCGCATCGCCCACCGGCTACGTGCGCGGCGCGATCGACACGGGCATCTCCCGGTTCCGCGTGGTGCGGGAGGGCTGAGCGAGCGGGCGAAGACCGGACGTTCTTCGCTCACAGCAGGTCTTCTGCGTCCAGTCCCAGGCGACTTGTCCACATTCGGTGCTCGGCGCCCTCGCCACGGCTCCGTTTCGCGCATGCTGGTGCACATGACTGCTTCAGATCCAGACATCCAGATCGATCCCGCTCGCGTGCTCGCCACCGATGCCGACCTCCAGGACCAGCTCGAGCGGCTGCTGCAGCGGGCGAGCGTTCGCCAGGTGTGGCTCCTCTTCCTCGACGGCGACCTTCGTCTCGCGGAACCGCTCATGCCGAACGACGAGGTGCCCGATTCTCCCCATGAGCTGTGCGATACCGAAGACCTCGGCACGGTGCCGTTCGCCGAGGTGCTGGTGGATCGGGCTCGCATGGCCAGCGAGATGATCGGGGCTCGCGAGTTCGTGCTCGTGTGGGAGCGATGCGGCGCCGATCGCTTCTCGGCGGAGGATCGGGCGTGGGCGCATGCGGCCGCGGCCGAGGCCGGGCCGCGGTGGGGCAGAGGCGCCTCCTTCGGAGGCGAGACTCCGGTGCCGCTGCGCGCCCAGTTCGTGCTGCACGACACCGGTCTGCGCCAGATCACGGCCGACGATTACGCGTAGCGTGCGCGGGGTGTGATTTTGAGTTCCACAGACCGATCGGGTAGAGTGATTTCTCGGTGCTGAGCTCCTCAGAGGTCAGACTTCCGCCTTGGGATATGGTGTAATTGGCAACACTACGGTTTCTGGTACCGTCATTCTAGGTTCGAGTCCTGGTATCCCAGCCACACACTTGCTATTCAAAACATTGCGCTTTTCAAAGCCTCGATTTCGACTCCGCTCAATCGGCGGCCTGCCCGCGCGGGTTACGCACACGTGCAAATGTACTCCGCGAGTTGGCGTGCTTCTCGGCCGCCAGTTCATGAGAAGACGCTTTCATCCCGCACCGGTAGATCGAACACCCGGCTGGGCCCGTCGCCGGTGTCTGGCGCCCACCCGGGCTGCAAGGTCTTCGCGAAGCTCACGAGCCCGCCGTGCACCGCGTCCGCGAGTTCCTGCGGCGGGTTCGCGCCTGCGACCTGCTCGACCCCAGGCGCCTCGAGACGGTCGAATACGAAGGGGACGTCGATGCAGTGCCCGGCGTAAGGGGACTCGGCGGGGTGCCAGGAGAAGCGGTAGCTGTATGTCGGTCCGGCGACCGGGGAGGCTTCCCTGGCCGCGGCGATGCGAGGTACCCACGAATGGAACACCGCCTCGGTCGCGTGCCTGGCGATGCGCTGTTTCACGCTCGGATGCGCGGCGTCGGCTGGTCTGCCCAGCAGCCCGGTGAGTTCGTCCTCCGTTGTGCCGAGCACGAGCGGCGCGCGAGCGCTCGGGCCTTGCGAAACCGCGGTCTCGATCTCGCTCACTACGATCTCGCCGTCGACGATCGGCCCGATCATCAGCCCGTCGTGCAGCAGTTCGCGGATGTCGTGCAGCAGGTGCGGGGGAGCCGGGCTCGTCACCTTGGGCTGCAACTCGAGGATGCGCGTTTCGGACAGCGAACTGAAACCGGCGAGGTCGGGGGAGACGCCGGCCAGGCGCGCGAGCCGCCCGCTGCGATGTTTCGCCTTTTTGAGCGACGGGTCGGCGACCGCGGCAGACATGCCGTACGCGCCGTGGAACAGCCCCACTGCCGCTGGTGCGCCGAGCAGCGTCAGCACGGCAGAGCCGCCGGCGGACTGCCCGGCAACGGTCACCCGTGAGGGATCGCCGCCGAACGAGGCGATGTGATCCCGGACCCATTGCAGCGCGCAGATCCAGTCGAGCACGCCCCGGTTCTGCACGGCGCCCTCGATGTAGCCGAAGCCGGTGAATCCGAGTCGATATGAGAGCGTGACGAGTACGACGCCGTCGCGCGCGAAGGCGGCGCCGTCGTACCACGGGCTCGCGGGAGAACCCGAGACGTAGCCGCCGCCGTGGATCCAGACGATCACGGGCAGTTTCGATTCCGGATCGAGCGCGGGCGTGGTGACGTTGACGCTGAGAGTGTCTTCGCCCGGGATCGAGTGCTCGGGGATGCGAGTGATGCCCGTGTCGCCGCGCTGCGGGGTCGGTCCGTACTCGGTCGCCTCGAGGACGCCGCTCCACCGTCTGCGGGGCCGAGGCGCGGCGAAGCGGAGCTCGCCCACCGGAGCTTCGGCGTAGGGGATGCCGCGGAACGTCGCGATGCCCGGATGCTGCCAGAAACCCCGGATCGCGCCGGAGGAGGTTGCGACGGCAGGGGCTGCTTCGGGCTGCGAATGGGGAGTCATGGTTGGCACGCTAGCAGCTGAGAACGGTGGAAGCGCGTTCTGCAGCGAAGGAATAGGGATCCCCGAACCGCCTGCCCCAGCGCTTCACCGCGTTCGAGTCTTCACGGTCGAACTGCCGCGAGCCGGATATCGGATCAGGCCGATCCGCTGGGGTCCCATCGACGGCTGGAAGGAGCGCTGCGGCCGCCACTCTCTGCGCACCACGCCAACTCCCGGTGCGCGCTGCGCATATCCCCGCACCCGCTCCCGCGCCAGACTCGGCCGTGACAGGCGATGCCGCCTACTCCCTGGGCGGCGAGGAGAGGAGCATCATGTCGGATATCGGATCGGAACCGGGCCGCGCCACCGTCTTCACGGGCGGCCAGGTCGTCACCATGGACCCGGATGACGCGGTGCACGAGTCGCTCCTGATGCGCGACGGCAAGGTTGTCGCGACCGGCACGGAGGAGGAGATGCGCTCGCTCGCGGGCAGCGGCGCCGAACGAGTGCCCCTCGACGGGCGCACGGTGATGCCGGGCATCGTCGACACGCACCCGCACCTGCTGAGCTGGGCGGCGTTCAAGCACGCCGTGGTCGACCTCTTCGACTGCCGCGACTGGAACGACATCGTCGAGCGCATCAGGGAGGCGGCGGCGAAGACCCCGAAGGGGGAGTGGATCAGATGCTCGCCGATCGGGGAGCCGCACTACTTCCTGCGGCGGTCGTGGCGCGATCTCGCGGAGGGTGAGCTGCCGACGCGCGAGATCCTCGACGCCGCGGCACCTGACCATCCGGTCTGGATCCAGGCCTGGGCCCCGGTCAACCCGAACACCACGGTCTTCAACACCCGCGGCCTCTGGAACATCCAGGTCTCCCGCAACACCCCTGATCAGGTGGGCCGCGTGTTCATCGAGAAGGATGGCGCGGGCGAGCCGACGGGCCGCTTCTCGGGCGCTGTGAACAACTACTACAACAACGAGCCGTGGTGGGACTCGGTGCTCGCCCGCATCGCGCTCATCACGGGTGAGGACTTCGTCGAGGGCGCCGTCACCGGCATGGCCGCCGCGAACTCCTTCGGCGTGACCAGCGTCTTCGAGGGGCACATGATGGACTTCGCCACCATCGACGTGTACCGCATGCACCGCGCGGCGGGCAGCCTCAGCCTGCGCGTGCTCTGCACGCCCGACGGCGAGCCGCACGGCCTCGCCGACTCGGTGGCGCTCAGCGAGGACGAGCTGCGGGATCGGCTCGAGCGGCTCTACGACCTGCAGGAGATGACAGACGACTTCTTCCGCGTCGAGGGGCTGCTCGCCACCCGTGGCGGCCCCCTCGGGCCGGGGCAGCAGATCTTCACCCACAACTACCGCAACGCCTACGGCGCCTGGACCAACGGCCTCGAGTGGCTGCCTGAGTGGAAGGGGCAGCTGATGATCGACTTCGCCGCGGAGCGGGGCATGCGGCTGAACGTCATCTCGGTGGGGGATCGCGAGCACGACACCACGCTGCGGCAGATCCTCGAGGCCGAGAGGAAGTTCGGATCCACCGCCGATCAGAACTATATCCTGCAGCACGCCTACACCCTCAGCGAGGACCACGCCCGCCGCTTCCGCGATCAGGGCTTCGACATCACGACGTCGATGTCGTTCTCCTTCTTCAAGCAGCACGTCTACTGGGAGCGGATGGGCAGCAAGGTGCTGCGCGACCTCATCCCGCTGCGGCGCGAGATCGACTTCGGCTTCGATGTCGCCTGCGGCTCGGACTGGGGGCCGGAGAACATCTGGGAGCACATCGCATTCGGCGAGACCCACGAGGGCATGTTCGGCGGCTCGAACGCCGGCCCGGCGCAGAACATCTCTCGGCTCGAGTCCATCGCCACCTGGACGCGCAACGGCGCGAAGGTGATGCGTTGGAAGGGGATCGGATCGCTACGGCCCGGGCATCACGCCGATCTGATCGTGGTGGACCGGGATCCCCTCTCCTGCAGCACCGAAGCGCTCAAGGAGACCCGCGTGAACCTCACGCTGCTCGGCGGACGCGCCGTGCACGACGACGGCACCGTCTCGGCGGTCTGACCACGACACCCACGAATCGACGGAGAACATCATGAAGCACTTGCACATCCGAGCGGTCGGCGCCATCGGCGCGCTCGCGATCGCCTCGCTCGCCCTCGCCGGCTGCGCGGGCGGATCAGGCGGCGCGGGATCCGGCGGATCCGATGCGTCCTCGAAGGATCCCATCAAGGTCGGCGCGGTCGCCAGCCTGAGCGGGCAGTCCGCCTTCCCCGAGGCGACGCCCGCCGCGAAGGCGGTCTTCGACCGCTTCAACGAGCAGGGCGGACTCGACGGTCGCCCCATCGAGTACACGGTCATCGACGACAAGGCCGATCCCGAAACCGCGTCGGCCGCGGCCCGCGAACTCGCCGACGGCGGCGCGGTCGCGATGGTGGGATCGTCGAGCCTGCTCGAATGCCAGATCAACGGCGAGTTCTACGAGCAGGAGGGCATCGCGTCCATCGAGGGCGTCGGCGTCGATCCGGTGTGCTTCGACAGCCCCGTCATCGCGCCGACGGTGGTGGGCCCGTACGGCGACACCGAGCTGAGCCTCACCTATGCATCGGAGAACCTGGGGCTCGACAAGATCTGCGCCGTCATCGAGACAGTGGGATCGACCGCGCCCGCCTACGACGCGGCGGTCGAGCGCTGGAGCAAGGCGACGGGCGAGGAGCTGTCGTTCTACGACAGCAGCCTGTCGTACGGGCTCGGCGACTACACGCCGTACGTCGTCAAGGCGATGAACGCCGAGTGCGACGGCGTGCTCGTCGGCATGATCGAACCCGATGCGATTGGCTTCCTGAAGGCGGCGCAGGCGCAGGGCTGGGACGACGTGACCTTCCTATCCCTCACGACTGTGTACACCGAGGCCTTCGCGAAGGTGGCGAGCAGCACCGTGGGCAAGGGACTGTATGTGCCGGCTGAGTTCGCGCCGTTCGACGACGAGAACAGTGAGGCGACGAAGGACTGGCGCGAGCTGATGACGGAGAACGACATCCCCCTGACCTCGTTCGGGCAGGCCGGCTACCTGGCCGCCACGCTCTTCATCAAGGGGCTCGAGTCGATCGACGGGGAGGTGACCCGCGACTCGGTACGCGAGGCCCTGCAGTCGATGCCCGAGGTTGACGACCCGATGATGGGCAACGCCTGGAAATGGGGCAACACGCCGAACCGCAGCGGCTGGCCGGTGGTGCTGAAGCCGGGCGCGACGGCCTGGGAGACCGCGGAGGACGACTGGATCCACCTCGCCGATTGAGCGGATCGGTACGGGGAGGCGTCGGGTCGGCGCCTCCCCGCACCGCGTCCGTCAGCGGGGCTCGCCGGCGCGCCTGCGCCACTGCGACGGGCTCTCCCCGAAGGCGAGGCGGAACGAGCGCGAGAACGACGCCTGATCGGTGAGGCCCCACGCGCCCGCGATGTCCCCGATGCTGTGGTGCGCGTGGAGCGGATCGCCGAGGTCGTCGCGCACGTGTGAGAGCCGGCGCTCGCGCACCCACGAGGTGATGGTGGTGTCGTACCCCTGGAAGATCGCCTGGGCGTACCGCACCGAGATGTAGTTGGCCTGTGCGATGGAGGTGGGCGACAGCTCGGGATCGCCGAGGTGCTGGGCGATGTAGTCGGTGAGCCGGCGGAACAGAGCGAACGCCGGCTGCTCGCGGGGAGTCGAGGTCGCGTCGATCTCGGCGACGAGCCGCGTGGAGACGACATCGACGAGGCTGTGCATGGCCCGGTGCCCGACCGGGCTGCGCAGCGCCTGCTGGTCGTGGGCGATCGCCTCGATGAACGACGTGAGGCACTGCCCGAAGGGGCCGTCGGATCGGATCGCCGATCCCGCGAGCCGCCCGATCGCGCCCGGCGGCACGTCGATGAGCGAGTGCGGGAGGATCAGCATGTACACCTCGAAGTCCTCGGGGAAGAGCCAGGTGTACGGGGTGCTCGAGTGGCTCAGCGTGAAGTCGCCCGGTCGCAGCACCGTGTGGCCCTGCTGCAGGAACTCGCTGCGCCCCTCGAGCTGGAACATGAACACGTAGTGCGGCTCGGCCGTGTGCCTGATGTGCTCGAGGCTGCGCACGACGGCGTGATTGCGGGTCTCCGCCTGGATGCGGTGCGTGCTGACCCGGTCGAGCACTGTGCGCGAGAGACTGCCGGCGAACGAGCGCTCGCCCGGCTGCATGCCCACCCGCTGGAACTCGGGTTTCGAGCCCCAGATGAGGTTCTGCCACGACTCGATGCCCGTGGCAGCACCGTTGATCTCGTCGAAGAGCGCTTCGGGCACTGTGCCACCTCCGTGTGAGCCGTCCCGTCGTTGGGGACAGCCTAGGCCCGGATCGCCGCTCCCACTTGGCCTGGCGCGCACACTTGCGGGCTGCGCGACGATGGCGTCGAGGCGCAGCCGCGGGTGGGGGCGCTCGAGCGCGTCGTAGAGGCCGCCCGAATCGGGCGGGCAGCACCGGCAGCCGCCCCAGAGCGATGCGGCGCCGTCATTCTGCTTGCAGTCGCAGAATCTCACGGCGGGATCCCGCGCACTGCGACTCGCTTTGCTCGCAAACCGCCCCGCCCGCCACAGCGGCGGCGCTCACCGTTATTACGGATGGATCTGCCTGATCTCGTCCGTAA
>JASGDX010000092.1:0-2942 GCA_047606985.1 Leucobacter sp.
CGTCGAGCGGCGTCGACGGTGATCGACGCCGCGCTCAAGCCGCTCATGACCCGCTACCTCTCGGCGCTGCGCGACGCGCTGGCCGAGCGGGGCTTCGCCGGCCGCCTGCTCGTCGTGACCTCCGCCGGCGGCTTCCAGGACGCGCACGTGATCGCCAAGGCCCCCATCCTCAGCGTCAAGTCGGGGCCGTCGATGGCGCCGAACGCCGGCCGCTTCTTCGCCGAGGCCGAGGGCCTCGCCGACCGCTGCCTGATCGTGACCGACACGGGAGGCACCACCTACGACGTGAGCGTGATCGTGGACGGACGGGTGCCCACCTCGCGCGAGACCTGGATCGGCAAGAAGTACATCAGCGATCTGACCGGCTTCAACTCGGTCGACATCCGCAGCGTCGGCGCCGGCGGCGGTTCGATCGCCTGGGTCGACTCGGGCGGCGTGCTGCGGGTCGGCCCGCACAGCGCCGGCGCGCAGCCCGGCCCCGTCGCCTATGGAGCGGGCGGCACCGAGCCGACCCTGTCAGACGCATGCCTCGTGCTCGGCTACCTCGACCCCGAGACCTTCCTCGGCGGCGCCATGGAGCTCGACGTGGAGCGGGCGGCCGAGGCGATCCGCGAGAAGATCGCCGAGCCCCTCGGCGTCTCGGTCGATGTCGCCGCCGAGGCTATCCACCGCCTCGCCACCGAGCGCATGGTCGAGGGCGTCGAGGAGATCACCCTGAGCCAGGGCATCGACACCCGCGACGCCGTGCTGGTCGCGGGCGGCGGCGCGGGCGGCCTCAACGCCGTCTCGATCGCCGGGCGCCTCGGCGTCGGCGAGGTGCTGCTGCCGAACGCCGCCAGCGTCATGAGCGCGTTCGGGGCGCTCGGCAGCGATCTGAGCGACGAGTTCGAGGTGCCGTGGCCCGGCTCGTCGGCCTCGCTCGACCTGGACCGGGCCGCCGAGGTGCTGCGCGAACTGCGCAGGCAGGCGCAGGAGTTCCTCGACGGCCCGGGCGAGGATCGTATCGGCGAGCGGCTCGACTACATCATCGAGGCGCGCTATCCCAACCAGATCTGGGATCTCGAGCTGCCGATCAGGGTTTCGTGCGCGAGGGGCGACGGCACCGAGCCCTTCCTCTCCGCCGACGACCTCGAGCGGCTCGTGCAGGGCTTCCACGCGCTGCACCTGCGCACCTTCGCGGTGAACGACGAGGCGTCGCCCGTCGAGATCATCACCTGGAAGCTGCGGGCGAACGCGAAGATCCACGACCAGAGCGCCGTGCGCATGCTGCAGTCTGTGAACGTCGACGGACGCCCGTCGCGCAGCACCTACTTCCGCAAGACCGGCCGGGTCGACGCGCCCGTGCACGCCCTCGCCGCGCTGCAGGCGGGGGAGCGGGTCGAGGGGCCGGCGCTGATCGAGCTCGACATGAACACCGTGGTGGTCGACGCAGGGGCCACCGCATGGCGCACCGACGACGGCAGTCTGCGCATCCGGCTGGAGGGGGCTGAGTCATGACCGTTGCAGAGAGCGCGCCGCAGATGAACGGCGAGGCGCGGGGCATCGCCCTCGCGGTCACGACCAGCCGCTTCGACGCGATCGTGCGCCGCATGGTGAACACGCTCTACCGCACGGGCCGATCCGGGGTGATCAACACCGCGAACGACTTCTCGTGCGGCATCGTCACCGCGGGCGACGAACTGCTGACCTCGGTCGAGAGCCTGCCCATCCACGTGATGAGCGGCCCCGACCTGATGGCCGCCTCGCTGCGCGAGTTCCACGACCGCTTCGAGGCGGGCGACGCCTTCCTGCACAACAGCCCCTACCACGGCAACTCGCACGCCGCCGACTACACCATGCTCGTGCCGGTGGTCGACCGCGACGGCGTGCACCGCTTCACGGTCTTCGCCAAGGCGCACCAGGCCGACTGCGGCAACGCCGTGCCGACGACCTACGTCTCGGGCGCGCACGACGTGTACAACGAGGGCGCGCTGATCTTCCCGGGCGTGCAGGTGCAGCGCGGGTACCGGCACATCGACGACATCGTGCGCATGTGCCGCATGCGGCTGCGCGTGCCCGACCAGTGGTGGGGCGACTACCTCGCCCTGCTCGGCTCGGCGCGCGTCGGCGAGCAGCACCTGCTCGAGCTCGGCGAGGAGCTCGGCTGGGACGCGCTCGAGCACTACGTGCGCGAGTGGTTCGACTACTCCGAGCAGCGCATGGTCGCCTCGCTGCGCGAGCTGCCGGCGGGCACGGTCACCCAGACCAGCGTCTTCGATCCGACGCCCGCGGCTCCCGAGGGCATCCCCATCTCGGCGACGGTCGAGGTCGACCCGGCCGAGGCGCGGGTGACCATCGACCTGCGGGACAATCCCGACTGCGTGCCCTCGGGGCTCAACCTCACCGAGGCGACCTCGCGCACCGCGGCGATGATCGGCGTGTTCAACACCGTGTCGTCGGACGTGCCCATCAACGCCGGCAGCTTCCGCCGGGTCGAGGTGCTGCTGCGCGAGAACTGCGTCGTAGGCGTTCCGCGGCATCCGGTCTCGTGCTCGCTCGCCACCACGAGCGTCGCCGAGCGCCTCGCGAACGCGGTGCAGGCCGGGCTCGCCGCTCTCGGCGACGGCATCGGCATGGCCGAGGCGGGCTACGTGATGCCCCCGGCCGACGCGGTGATCTCGGGCGTCGATCCCCGCAACGGGCTGCCGTTCATCAACCAGGTGTTCTTCGCCTCCTCGGGCGGCGGCGCGGCCCCGAACCAGGACGGCTTCCTCTGCCTCGGACACGTCGGCGCCGCGGGCGTCGTGCGTCGCGAGGGCGTGGAGATGGCCGAGATGCGCTTCCCCTTCCGCATCGAGACCCAGCGGGTGCTGCGCGACAGCGAGGGCGCCGGCACGTTCCGGGGCGCGCCGGGCAACCTGGTCGAGTACACGCCCGTTGGCGCCGATCTGCGCGTCATCTAC
>JASGDX010000093.1:0-5990 GCA_047606985.1 Leucobacter sp.
GACGGGGCGCGGCCTCGGCGCCGGAGCCGCCGCCCGCGCGACGGTCCCGGTCCGGCCCACCGGCTCGCACGGATCCTCCGCTCACACCCGTTCCTCCGTTCACACCCGCTCCTCCGCCACCAGCACCCGGGCGAACAGCGCCTCGAGCACGAGACCGGGCGTGATCCCCCGGCCGAGCCGCTCGCGCGCCTCCTCCACCGCGCTGACGGCGGCCAGCGCCCGGCGCGGGCCCCAGCTCTCGGCGAGCCCTGCGATGCGAGCGGACTGCTCGCGGTTGATCAGCCCCGGTGCGGATGCGGGATCGGCGGCTGCGCCGCCCGCCCCGCTCCCGTCTCCGCCCTCGAGCAGCGCCGTCACCAGCACGTCCCGGTAGAGCGACAGGAGATCGGTGAGGATGCGGTCGATGCCGTCGCGCAGGCTGCGCGTCGCGCGGCGCTTCTGATCCTCCTCCAGCGCGCGCATCTGGGCGCGCATCTGCGGCGGGATCGCGGCACCAGGCACGAGGCCGAGACTGCGCATCGCGTCCTCGCGCTCTCGGGCGTCGAGCGACTCGGTGAGGGCGTCGGCGTCGGCCTTCGCGACCGCCGCCAGCGCGGCCGCAGCGGACATGGCGTCGCCGAGGGTGCCGACGCCGAGCGCGATCGAGATCGTGCGCTCCCGCCGCTCCAAGGCCTCGGGATCGCTGGCGAGCCGCCGCGCCATGCCGATGTGGCTCTGAGCGAGTCGCGCCGCGCGCTCGGCCGCCGCCCGGTCGATGCCGTCGCGCTCGTGGAGCAGGCCGGCGATGTCCTCGACCCCGGGGGTGACGAGCCGCAGCGAGCGGGCGCGGGAGCGGATGGTCGGCAGCAGGTCGGCCTCGCTGGGCGCGCAGAGGATCCAGATGGTGCGCTCTGGCGGCTCCTCGAGCGCCTTCAGCAGCACGTTCGAGGTGCGCTCGGGCATGCGATCCGCGTCCTCGATCACGATCACCCGGTAGCGCCCCTCGGCCGGAGCGTAGTGGGCGGTGGTGACGATCTCGCGGGCGGCCCGGATGTCGATGAGCAGCTTCTGCGTGGTGAGCACGCCGAGATCGGGATGCGTGCGGGCGCGCACCTGCTCGTGCACGGCGTCTCGCTGAGCCTCGTCGCGGGCGATCAGCGCGGCCGCGAAGCGGAACGCGAGATTGGAGCGGCCGGATCCCGGCGGCCCCGTGATGAGCCACGCGTGCGCCGGAGAACCGCCTGGCGCGGCGGCCTGCTGCAGCGCGCGCACGGCATGCGGCTGCCCCACGATCTCTCCCCAATAGCTCACCCGAGAAGCGTACCGCGAGCCTCTGACAGGCGGCTTCCAGGAGTCTCGGGCCGGGCGGGGGACGCCGCTGGAGGCGCCGCGGGAGCCCTCACGATGCCTCCCCGGTTGACCCCGGTGGCCGATCCTCGGATGCGAGGGATACGGTGCGGACCACCGCCGATGACCATGCAAGGCCGCCAGGGTGAAGAGAAGGGTGAGGATGTCCCTGGAACCCTACCTCTCGCGTTGGGCCGGCTGTAGCATCGATTTCAGTCGATGTCCCACATTCCCCCCGGGCTCGACTTCCCCCCGAGCAGCACTCCCCCCGCTGCAAAGGAAAAGCGACCCCCGGCCCTGCCCCCCAGGCCACCGGGGGTTTCGCTTTGCCTCCGGAGCCCGGCCGCTGCGGGATCCTGGGTCGTCCGCCGGAACGCTCGGACGGTGTGGCGCGTCGACGTTCCGGTCGCCCGATCAGGGTTCCGGTGCTCGATCGAGGTTCCGGTCGCCCGATCAGGGTTCCGGTGCTCGATCGAGGTTCCGGATCCCGATGACGGCTGCGGCGCCCCGTCGGAGGCGAGGGATCCGCAGCCGCCCTCAGGGCAGGTCGACGTAGGCGGCCTCTCCCACGACGACCTCGGCCGATCCCGCGCTCGCCTCGGCGGCGAGCGCGGCGAGCCGCTCGACCTCCGTCTCCGCGACGGCGAAGCGCTGCGCCACGCGATCGCCGTAGTCGGCCGGGCCGATCCCGAACCCCAGCCGTCGCGCCTCGGCCTCGATCACCGGAGCAGTGTCGTACGCCGAGACGACTGTCACCTCGTGCCGCAGTCCGCGCCGCAGCCGCTCGGCCCGCAGCACCGCCTCGGCCACGGACGCGCGATAGGCGCGCGTGAGGCCGCCCGCGCCCAGCAGCACGCCGCCGAAGTACCGGGTGACCACCGCGACGACGTCGCTGAGCCCCGCCGACACGAGCGCGTCGAGCATCGGTGCGCCCGCGGTGCCGCTGGGCTCCCCGTCGTCATTGGAGCGCTGCACCCGGCCGTCGGCGCCCAGCACGAACGCCGAGCAGTGATGCCGGGCACGCGGATGCTCGGCCCGCGCCCGCGCGATCGCGTCGCGCGCCGCAGCTTCGTCGGGCACCCGTTCGAGTCGCGCGAGGAAGCGGGAGCGCGAGATCTCGATCTCGGCGTCCACCGGCGCGGCGATCGTCTCGTACTCGGTGATCACGGCTCCATCCTCTCAGGTCGGCGGGGTCGGGCCCCAGCCCCGATCCGCCCCAGGCCCCGATCCACCCCCAGCCCCCGATCCGCCCCCAGCCCCGATCCGCTGGTCAGTTTCAGGGGTAACTCGTCGGGCGGAACCCCTGAAACTGACCAGCGGATTCGGGGCGACGATTCGAAGCCCAGATCGGGGCCGGGGCGAGGCCGATCCCGCTACCATCGAACGCATGAGCGAGAGCGTGCGCGTCGACACCTGGGTGTGGGGCGTGCGCCTGGCGAAGACCCGCAGCCAGGCCACCGCCGCCTGCCGCGCCGGGCACGTGCGCGTCAACGACGCCGCGGCGAAGGCGTCGCAGGCCGTGCGCATCGGCGACGTTGTGCGCGTGCGGCAGCACGGCTTCGACAAGATCTACCGCGTCACCGGGCTTCCGGTGCGGCGGGGCAGCGCGGCCGAGGCGGCCAAGCACTTCGAGGACCTCACCCCTCCCCCGACGCCCCGGGTCGAGCGGCCCGCCGATGTGATTCGGGATCGGGGCGCCGGGCGCCCCACGAAGCGCGAGCGCCGCGAGCTCGAGCGGCTGCGCGGACGGGACCTCTCCGGCTGAGAGCCCGCTGCGCGGCATGAGGGATGGCGCGGGCCCGTCGAAAGCCGGGTGACCCCGCCGATTTCGCGGATCGAGCCTGGTCGTCCCGCTTCCGGCACCCGTCTCCGCGTTACACTCGCCGAGTGCGTTCCGCTCCCAGTATCGTCCCGGACTCCGGCCCCGGCCCCGGCCCTAGCCCCGGCCCCGGCCCCGGCCCCGGCCCCGGCAGGATCATGCACGCACCCGCCGCGGCTGCGTCCAGTGTTGTGGTCACCGCCGGCCTCACTACCGGCCTCACCGCCGACCCGGCCCTGGCCGCACCGGCACCCGACGTCTCAGCGGCGACTGCTTCAGCGCCCGCCACCTCAGTGCCCGACGCCTCAACGCTTGCCACTTCAGCGTCCGAACCCGCGCAGGCACCCACCGTTTCAGCACCCGTACCTATGCCCGTGCCAGCCGCCTCGGTTCCTGCCGCATCGGCACCCACCGCCTCATTTCCCGTCGCCTCGGCTCCCACCACCGTAGTTCCTAACACCGCAGTACTGACCGCCTCGGCACCTGTGCCCACGCCAGTCGCCTCAGTTCCCGCCACCCCAGCACCAGCCGCCCCAGTCCTCATCGTCCCGGCACCCGTACCGGCCACAACCAGGCCCGCCATCACCAACCCGCCCGCAATCGACCCCAACCCGCCCGCAATCGACCCCGACACGACCGCGCTGTCCGAGTCGGAGTGGCGCTCCCGCGAGGCCGCTCACCGGCGCCGCGCCGACGCCCTCACCGCCGGGCACCGCGCGCGCAAGCTGCGCGGCGAGAAGCACCCCGTCGAGGACTTCCTCTGGACCTACTACTCGGTGAAGCCCGCCGAACTGCGCCGCTGGCATCCGGGTGCTGGCGTGATCCTGCTGGGCGCGGCTCGGGATCGCGACGGCTGGAAGTACTACGCCCCAGTGGGCCGCTCGCCCCTCGTCGCTCCGACGGAGCTCGAATCATCACGGGAGGCATCGACGGCGAGCGAGCCGACAGAGGAGGGACCGGCGGGAACCGGGACGACCGGAACTGGATCAGTGAAGGCGGGATCGGCAGGAGCAGGAGCAGGAGCAGGACCGGCAGAAGCAGGACCGGCAGAAGCAGGACCGGCAGATGCAGGATCGGCAAGAACAGGACCGGCGGGACTCCATTCGACGCCGCCGAGTGCTGCACCCGGCAGCAGGGATCCGGATCCCGAGCCCGGTGCCGTCCGCGGCCCCGCTCCTGCGCCCGCTACCGCTGCCGCTGCGGCGCGGGCTTCGACAACACCAACACCCTCCGATCCCGCACCCAGCGCCGCATCCACGGCCATCCCCACGACCGCACCCGACCTCGACGCCGCCGTCGATCTCGACGCGTTCTTCACCAGGCGCGGCGGTACCGTCGACTACGTCGAGCGTCTGCTCGCCGCCACCCTCGACCGCACCCCGCGCTTCGGCTGCTTCGGACTGCACGAGTGGGCGATGGTCTACCGCATGACGCCCGAGCAGCTGCGCCACACCTCGCTGCCGCTGCGCATCGGCCACGAGGCCACCGACCGCGTCGTCGAGAGCCACCCCATCGGCTGCTCCCACTTCGACGCCTTCCGCTTCTTCACGCCGCCCGCCGCGCCGCTCAACGCACTGCAGCCCACGCGCGAGACGCAGCCCGAGCTCGAGCAGGCCGGCTGCCTGCACGCCGGCATGGACGTCTACAAGTGGGCCGCCAAGCTCGGTCCCATCGTGCCCGGCGAGCTGCTGCTCGACTGCTTCGAGCTGGCGCGCGACATCCGCGAGGTCGACATGCGGGCCTCCCCCTACGACGTCACGGGCTATGTCGGGGCTTCGGGGGATCCGCTGCGGCCGATCCCGATCGAGACGCCCGAGGGCAAGCGGGAGTACGTGCGCCTGCAGCGGGTCTTCGTCGAGCGGGGCAACGCGCTGCGCGAGCGCGTGCTGGCTGCGATCGCTGCGGCCCGGGCAGGGCTGCGCGCCGGCTGATTCGCCTGCCGGACCCGTTGCATAGCGGAGGACATTCACATTCCCGAGGACGGTTCCACGCTGGATGGTTCCCCGCTGAAACGCCCTCGCGAACGCGCATCTCCTCGGTTGCGCGCCCCCGGCCCGCCGAGCCCACGCCCAGGCACCCCGCCCAGGCCGCCGCCCTCCTGGCGCCGCGTCTGCGATGGGCGAAAACCGTCCTGTTCTCGCGGGTTCGGGTCGGTTTTCCACCCGTCGCGAGCCCGCGGCCCCCGAGCACCCGAACCCACGGCCCCCGAACTCCCCGGGCCCCGATCCCCCCGAACCGGAGCACCCGCGCCTCAGAACAGCATGGGTGCGGGATCGCCGGGCGCGGCGTGCGCCTCGGCCGCGGCCCGCCGCACCGACCGGAACCGCGGGGCCGCATCGGAATCCCGCGCCGCTCCCCATTCGAGCCCGTACCGCCTGATGAGCGGGCGGATGCGCGCGGCGAGCTGCATGCGGTACGCCTGCGGGGCGCGACTCGCCGACCCCGGGTACAGCGAGCGATAGGCCGGCACCAGCTCGGGGTGCTCGCGCTCGAGCCAGGCGAAGAACCAGGGCTTCACGTGCGCCCGCAGATGCAGCGGCCCGTACATCACCGAGCGCGCGCCGGCGTCGCGGATGTCGCGCAGCAGCGCGCCGAGCTGCGCCGGGGAATCGGTGAGGTGCGGCAGCACGGGCATCAGGAACACGTCGGGCGCGAACCCCGCATCGCGGGCCGCCGCGATGGTGGCGAGCCGCGCCTGGGCACTCGGGGTGCCGGGCTCGATCGAGTGCTGCAGCTCGGGATCGGCCACGGCGATCGACATCGCGAGCTCGTGGGGCCCGCCATCGGCCGCCTCGGCGAGCACGGGCAGATCGCGGCGCAGCAGCGTGCCCTTCGTGAGGATCGA
>JASGDX010000094.1:0-7116 GCA_047606985.1 Leucobacter sp.
CCATCCCGACCCTCCCGCCCGCCCCGCCCCGTCCTCCGCCGACTCCCCAGCTTTTCGCCGAGTCCCCACGCCGATCGCGCGATTTCGGTGGGGAACCGGTGACGAGCTGGGGACTCGGTGACCCGGCAGGCGCCCGCCCGCCCGGGTGCGGCTCTGGCAGACGAAGCGATAGCTCGATGCAGGCACAGGATCGTGCCGCGGCGATGAGTAGAATCGTTGCTCGTGACGCCACAAGAACTCTCCGCCGCAATCGCCCGCATCCTGACCGATCTCATCGCCTCCCGCGGCGCCGACGTCGCAGTCTCCGAGCAGGATACGCAGGTGGAGCGCCCCAAGAATCGCGAGCACGGCGACTGGGCCTCGAACGCGGCGATGAAGTTCGCGAAGCGCATCGGCGCGAACCCGCGCGAGCTGGCGCAGGAGATCGCCGACCGCGCGGTCGGCATCCACGGCGTCGCGAAGGCGGAGATCGCGGGCCCCGGCTTCATCAACATCACGCTCGACGCCGCCAGCGCGGGCGAGACCGCGCGCCGCGTGGTCGAGCAGGGCGAGGCCTACGGCCGCGGCGATGCCCTCTCGGGGCAGCGGATCAACCTCGAGTTCGTGAGCGCGAACCCCACGGGTCCGCTGCACATGGGCCACACCCGTTGGGCGGCGCTCGGCGACTCGACGGCGCGGGTGCTGCGCGCGGCCGGCGCCGAGGTGACGAGCGAGTACTACATCAACGACGCGGGCGCGCAGATGAACAAGTTCGGCCGCTCGGTGCTCGCCGCCGCCCTCGGCGAGGAGGCGCCCGAGGATGCGTACCCGGGCGAGTACATCCAGGTGCTCGGCGCGCAGGTGCGCGAGCGGATCCCGAACCTCGCAGAGCTCGCCGCGGGCGATCGCGACGCGGCTCTCGAGCAGGCGCAGGAGCTCGCCTACCAGCTGCAGCTCGCCGAGATCAAGGACTCGCTCGAGCGCTTCAACGTGCACTTCGACGTCTTCTTCTCGGAGCGCACCCTGCACGCACCGGCTGAGGACGGCGGCAAGAGCCCCATCGAAGCCGCGATCGACCGGCTGCGCGAGCAGGGCCACGTCTTCGAGGAGGATGGCGCCATCTGGGTGCGCACCACCGACTTCGGCGACGACAAGGACCGCGTGTTCACCCGCGGCAACGGCGTCTACACCTACTTCGCCGCCGACGCCGCCTACTACCTCTCGAAGATGGACCGCGGCTTCGGCGAGAAGATCTACCTGCTCGGCGCCGACCACCACGGCTACATCGGCCGCCTCACCGCGATCGCGGGCGCGGCCGGCGACGACATCGAGACCGACATCACGGTGCTCATCGGCCAGCTCGTCAATCTCAACGGCGCGCGACTCTCGAAGCGCGCCGGCAACATCATCGAGCTCGACGACCTGCTCGAGTGGCTCGGATCCGACGCCCTGCGCTACTGGCTCGCCCGCTACCCGGCCGACTCGCCGCTCTCCCTCGACGGCGAGAAGGTGCGCAGCCGCACCAATGACAACCCCGTGTTCTACGTGCAGTACGCCCACGCGCGCACCTGCGCGGTCGACCGCAACGCGGCAGAGGCCGGTATCCGCCGCGAGGACGCCTTCGCGCCCGAGCTGCTCACCCACCAGACCGAGGCCGAGCTGCTCGGCAATCTGCAGCAATACCCCGGCGTGGTGGCGGGCGCGGCCGAGCTGCGCGAGCCGCACCGCATCGCGCGGTTCCTGGAGGAGCTGGCCGCGGCCTACCATCGCTGGTACGACAACTGCCGCGTGCTGCCCCTCGCCGGTGAGGAGGTCGGCGACCTGCACCGCACCCGCCTGTGGCTGAACGACGCCGCGGGACAGGTGCTGCGCAGCGGCCTCGATCTGCTGGGGGTCTCCGCCCCCGAACGGCTGTAGGGCCGGGGTGGCGCGGCGCAGAGCGCGCTGGGGGCTGCGGCTGCTGGGCGCGCTGATCGGGATCGCGGTGCTCGGCGGGGCTGCGGAGGTCGCGCTGCGGCTCATCGTGCCCGATGTGGTGAGCCGGATCGTGCGCGAAGAGCTGGCGCTCACCGACGACCACCCGGTCGAGGTGACGCTGGGGGGATCGGCGCTGCTCAACGCCCTGAGGGGCGGCATCGGAGATGTCACGATCGAGATCCCGAACGCACCGCTGGTCGAGGGCATCGAGGTGGACGCGAAGGCGCACGCCGAGTTCTCGCCGTTCGACCCGCAGACCGGAGAGATCCGCGGGGGCACCGCCTCGCTCACGGTGCCGAAGGATCAGCTCGGCGCGGTCGTCGAGCTGGTCACCTCCGGCGTCGCGCAGACCGGGGAGGTGGTGGGCGGCGACCTGGCGGTCGGCCGCACCGTCGAGGCGTTCGGGCAGAAGCTGCCGATCACGGCGCGCATCGGGCTGGGCGTGCAGAACGGCGACGTGGAGATCTTCCCGCGCGGGGTGAGCGCCGCCGGCCTCGACCTGAGCGCCGAGCAGATCTCGCAGGCCACCGGATCGCTGCTCGATCCCATCCTCGAACCGCACGTCGTGTGCGTGCGGGATCGCATCCCTGCCGGGATCACGCTCACCGACATCGTGCTCTCGAGCACGGGGTCCGTGAGCATCGCCGCCGACCTCGACCCCGGCCTCCTCTCGGATCCGAAGCAGCTCGAGCTCGGCAGCTGCGGCTGAGCGCCGCACGCACCCGATTCCTCCTCCGCTGCGGCATCGCGCGATCGAGAAGACGCGGACGGCACCCCTGGGCCTCGGATGGGAGTCGCGAGCGTCCTCTCGAAGCACGGGTGACACGCTAAACTGGACGGGTTCGTTCAGGGCTCGGCCCCGTTCGCACGGCTTCAGGGGCCAATCCGGGTCCGCTCGCCACGACCGCCGCACCGGCGGTCCCGCGGGCGCGCGCGAACACCTACCAGATCGCGGATCGGCGCCGCGGCCGCCGTCGCACGGCTGCCGCGCGACCGGCCCAGTACCCCAGGAGCGAACGATGACGCAGGCGCCCGCCGCCGACCCCAACGCCATCGACGCGCGGGTGTTCCCGCCCGCCGCCCGTCGCGGCCGCGAGTGCGGGCAGCTGAAGCTCGGCGGTGTTCGCGCGACCGAGCTCACCGCCGAGTTCGGTTCGCCGCTGTACGTGGTCGACGAGCAGGCGGCTCGGGATCGCGCCCGCGCCGTGCGCGAGGCGCTGCAGGGCGAGGCGGAGCGCATCGGCACCACCGCGACGGTGTACTACGCGGGCAAGGCGTTCCTGTGCGTCGAGGTGGCGCGCTGGATGGTCGACGAGGGTCTGTCCGTCGACGTCGCGAGCGGCGGCGAGCTCGCGGTAGCGCTCGCCGCGGGCGTCGACCCCGCGCGCATCGGCTTCCACGGCAACAACAAGTCGGAGCGCGAGATCGCCCGGGCGGTCGAGGCCGGCGTCGGCACGATCGTCATCGACAGCGAGATCGAGACGGAGCGGATCGCCGCCGCGGCAGCCGCCGCGGGTCGCAGGCAGCGCGTGCGCCTGCGCGTGAACAGCGGCGTGCACGCCTCCACCCACGACTTCCTCGCGACCTCGCACGAGGATCAGAAGTTCGGGCAGCCGCTCGGCGAGGCGCCGCGCCTCGTCGCGGCGATCCTCGCCAGCGACAGCCTTGACTTCGTCGGCCTGCACTGCCACATCGGCTCCCAGATCTTCGCCGCCGACGGCTTCCGCGAGTCGGCCAGGCGCCTGCTCGGCGCCTACCCCGAACTGGAGCGCCTGGCGGGCGCGCCGATCCCCGAGCTCAACCTCGGCGGCGGCTTCGGCATCGCCTACACGAGCGCGCAGGCCGACGAGGCGCCGGAGATCGGCCGCATCGCGCGCGAGCTGGCCGACATCGTCGCCGAGAGCGCGCGGGAGTCCGGGATCGCGGTGCCGAAGCTCGCGTTCGAACCGGGGCGCGCCGTGATCGGTCAGGCGGGCGTGACGCTGTACACGGTCGGCACCACGAAGACGGTGCAGCTCGCGGGCAGCGATGCCGATGCCGATCCCGCAGACCTCGGCTACCCGACCAGGCTCTACGTGAGCGTCGACGGCGGCATGAGCGACAACGCGCGCCCCGCGCTCTACGGCGCCGACTACCAGGTGCGCATCGCGAACCGCGAGAGCGACGCCGTTCCGGCGCTCGTGCGCGTGGTGGGCAAGCACTGCGAGTCGGGCGACATCGTGGTGCAGCGCGACGTGCTGCCTGGTGACGTGCGCCCCGGCGACACCCTCGCCGTCGCGGCCACAGGGGCGTACTGCTGGTCGCTGGCCAGCAACTACAACTACGTGCCGCGGCCGCCGGTGGTCGCGGTGCGCGACGGCGAGGCGCGGCTGATCGTGCGCGGCGAGACCGAGGACGAACTGCTGGCCAAGAGCGTGTTCGACGCGGGCGCGCCGTGAATGTCGGAGGTCGCGGGCAGACTGGCCGCAGGCGCCCGCAACCCCCGAACCTCGACAGCTGAACAGACGAGAATGTTGAACGGAATGGAGCACGAATTGAACGGATACCGCGACCTTCGCGTCGCGCTGCTGGGCTGCGGCTCGGTCGGCGCGCAGGTGGCCAGGCTGATCCTCGAGCACGGCGACGAGCTCGCCGCGCGGATCGGCGCGCGCCTCGAGCTCGCGGGCATCGCCGTGCGCGATCTCGGCGCGCAGCGCGACGTCGAGCTGCCCGGCGAGCTCTTCACCACCGAGGCCGAGCGGCTCGTGCAGGGCGCCGACATCGTCATCGAGCTGATGGGCGGCATCGAGCCGGCGCGCTCGCTCATCATGCAGGCGCTGCAGGGCGGCGCCGACGTGGTCACGGCCAACAAGGCGCTGCTCGCCGAGCACGGTCCCGAGCTGTTCGAGGCCGCCGAGCAGGTGGGCGCCCAGCTGTCCTACGAGGCGGCGGTGGCCGCGGCGATCCCGATCCTGCGCCCGCTGCGCGAGAGCCTCGCCGGCGATCACATCACCCGCGTGCTCGGCATCGTCAACGGGTCCACCAACTATATTCTCGACCGCATGGATCGCTTCGGCGACAGTGCGGAGGACGCGATGCGGGTGGCGAGCGAGCTGGGCTTCCTCGAGGCAGACCCCACGCTCGACGTCGAGGGCTACGACGCGGCGCAGAAGGCGACCATTCTCGCGAGCATCGCGTTCCACACCGAGGTGCCGGTCGACGCCGTGCACCGCGAGGGCATCGCGGGCATCACCGCCGAGCAGATCGAGACCGCGAAGAACGCCGGCTACGTGATCAAGCTCCTCGCCATCGCCGAGCGCATCACCTCATCGGACGGCGTCGACGGGGTGTCGGCCCGGGTGTATCCCGCGCTGATCCGCCGCGACCACCCGCTCGCCGCGGTGTACGAGGGCAAGAACGCGGTGTTCGTCGAGGCGGATGCCGCGGGCGAGCTCATGTTCTACGGGGCCGGTGCCGGCGGCGCCGAGACCGCCTCAGCCGTGCTGGGCGACCTGGTGTCGGCCGCGCGACGCCACGTGGCGGGCGGTCCCGGCATCGCTGGATCCCTGCACGCCGACCTGCCGGTGCTGCCGGTGGGCGAGGTCAACACGGCCTACCAGATCATGCTCGAGGTGCGCGACGAGCCCGGCGTGCTCGCGGGCATCGCCGGGATCCTCGCCGAGCACGGCGTCTCGGCGGCGAGCGTCGAGCAGTCGGTGGCGCAGGGCTCCGAGGGCCGCGCGTCGCTCGTGATCGGCACGCACCGCGCCCGCGAGGCCGATCTCGCTGCGACGGTCGAGGCGCTGCGCGCCGCCGACGTTGTGCTCGACGTGATCAGCGTGCTGCGTCTCGAGGGCAACGCGTGAGCGCCGGATCGGCGCAGGCCGTGCGGCGCGCTGTGCGCGTGCGGGTGCCGGCCACCAGCGCCAACCTCGGGCCGGGGTTCGACACGCTCGGTATCGCGCTCGCCTACGGCGACGAGATCGTTGCGGCGACCCGGGAGGAGCCGGGCGCGACCGTCCGCGTGACGGGTGTCGGCGAGGGCGAGGTTCCCACGGACGCCTCGAACCTGGTGGTGCGATCGGCGGCGCACGTCTTCGAGCGCCTCGGCCGCGAGATGCCGGGCCTCGACCTCGAGGCGCGCAACCGCATCCCGCACGGCCGTGGCATGGGGTCGTCCGGGTCGGCGATCGTCTCGGGCGTGATGATCGCGGCGGGGCTGCTGCAGAGCGCACCCGAGTCTCCGATCGAGCTCGACGAGGATCAGCTGCTCGCCTTCGCGACCGAGCTCGAGGGGCACCCCGACAACGTCGCCCCCGCCCTCTTCGGCGGGCTCACCATCGCCTGGACCACCGAGCAGGGCCCGCGGTTCAAGAAGCTGATGGTGCATCGCGGCGTGGCCCCGCTCGTGCTCGTGCCGAACTTCACGATGTCGACGGAGCTCGCGCGCAGCCTGCAGCCCAAGCAGGTGCCGCACGAGGATGCGGTGTTCAACGTCTCCCGCTCGGCGCTGCTCATCGCGGCGCTCACGCAGAGCCCCGAGCTGCTGCTCGAGGCGACCGAGGACCGCCTGCACCAGAACTACCGCGGCGACGCGATGCCCGCCACGCGCGATCTCATCGGCGAGCTGCGGTCGGCGGGGTACCCCGCGGTGGTCTCCGGAGCCGGTCCGTCGGTGCTCGTGCTGGCGAACGGCCCGGCGGAGCGCCTGCGCGCGGCCGACCTCGTGGGCGAGCGGCACCCGGACTGGCGAGCCCTGACCCTCGCGGTCGACACGAAGGGTGCTACAGTGGAGTCGATCCCAGTGTAGACGCCTGGGCCGCATCGCTCAGAAGCCGAGACGGCTTCGATGCGGCAGAGGGCGGCGAGCAATCGTCGCTCAGCAGGCGCGCGCAGCGCGAGCATCGTCGGGCGAGCCATCGCCCCGTGTTCGTGGAGTCTGTGGGTCGATTTCCTCACCGAGACGATTCGTCCGGTGATCCCGAAGCACATCTGTGCACTACCGCGGGAAGGCGAGGCCGTATGCGCGCGTTCTTCCGGCGGCGTTCCGAGAGGAAGAACGTGGAAACCAACGTCGAAGAGACCAGCAGCACCGCGGCCGAGCAGGCCGCTCCCGAGGCGGCGCCCGTGCGCCGTCGCGCCTCGCGCCGCGTCACCGCGGCCGCAGGCGCCGCCGGCGAG